>CAZZBK010000024.1:0-47799 GCA_964652155.1 uncultured Planctomycetaceae bacterium
GCCGATCCGTAGAGCATTTCCCCCTGCAGCAATGCAGGGGGCGGATTGAAACGGTCAACAAGTAACTTGGGCGAAAGTATGAGCGCGATTTCCCCCTGCAGCAATGCAGGGGGCGGATTGAAACGTAGTTAACCAGAGCGGCGGCGGCTACGCCTGGCATTTCCCCCTGCAGCAATGCAGGGGGCGGATTGAAACTGTAGTGTGACGACCCAAGGCTCGCGGCCGGCAACATTTCCCCCTGCAGCAATGCAGGGGGCGGATTGAAACGTATCCCTTCCAATTTTTGAGGAACGTCGCTTTATTTCCCCCTGCAGCAATGCAGGGGGCGGATTGAAACGCCGGCCTGGTTATTCGAGACCGCGTTGCCGTAGATTTCCCCCTGCAGCAATGCAGGGGGCGGATTGAAACATAAACCGGGCTTGCCGTGCTCGCCGTATTCGGTGATTTCCCCCTGCAGCAATGCAGGGGGCGGATTGAAACACCATAGGCGCGCCGCAACTGCGGCCACGTCTCCATTTCCCCCTGCAGCAATGCAGGGGGCGGATTGAAACGCTCTGGTTGTTGCTCACGGCCGATCCGTAGAGCATTTCCCCCTGCAGCAATGCAGGGGGCGGATTGAAACGGTTCGTACCTGATGGCGCGCGTCAACTCGAGCGGCATTTCCCCCTGCAGCAATGCAGGGGGCGGATTGAAACCGCTCCGCAATGTTTACCGCGTCGGCTCGCGCTACATTTCCCCCTGCAGCAATGCAGGGGGCGGATTGAAACGCTCTGGTTGTTCGAGGTCGCGCTGCCCTCGAGCCTATTTCCCCCTGCAGCAATGCAGGGGGCGGATTGAAACGACGTTTGTCGTGATGAACCGTCGCAGTCGCGGGATTTCCCCCTGCAGCAATGCAGGGGGCGGATTGAAACGTGAGTTGCTCTTGGGTTGCGAGGCCGCGCGACATATTTCCCCCTGCAGCAATGCAGGGGGCGGATTGAAACGCTCTGGTTGTTCGAGACCGCGCTGCCGTAGAGCCAGATTTCCCCCTGCAGCAATGCAGGGGGCGGATTGAAACGACAGTATCAGCGAGCCGAAACCGAAGCCGATTGATTTCCCCCTGCAGCAATGCAGGGGGCGGATTGAAACGCAGGAGGTGAGCTGCAATGGGGTAACTACCTCAAATTTCCCCCTGCAGCAATGCAGGGGGCGGATTGAAACGAGTCATCCGTGCTACGAACGTCGTTCCCGACGATATTTCCCCCTGCAGCAATGCAGGGGGCGGATTGAAACTACTTGACCTGTGGAAAGGCGTTGTGCCATCGGCATATTTCCCCCTGCAGCAATGCAGGGGGCGGATTGAAACGCGATTGCACGACGCGAGAAACGAAAGCGAAAGAGCATTTCCCCCTGCAGCAATGCAGGGGGCGGATTGAAACGCGTTTCCTGATTCGTGAATATCTCGATCGCCTGATTTCCCCCTGCAGCAATGCAGGGGGCGGATTGAAACCGAAGCGTTTCGTTCTCACGCTTGAAGACCGCGTTATTTCCCCCTGCAGCAATGCAGGGGGCGGATTGAAACGAGTCATCGGCCCTGCGGAAATGCTTCCCAACGATATTTCCCCCTGCAGCAATGCAGGGGGCGGATTGAAACGGAGCACCACCAACCTTGAGCACCTCGACAAAGATATTTCCCCCTGCAGCAATGCAGGGGGCGGATTGAAACGATCGATGAGGAGTTTGCGAAGCGGGTGAGCAAGAATTTCCCCCTGCAGCAATGCAGGGGGCGGATTGAAACTCAATTTCCCCGGCTGCACCAACGGGGTCACCAGATTTCCCCCTGCAGCAATGCAGGGGGCGGATTGAAACGCCCTCAGCAACTCGGCCTTGCCCGACCCTAGCATTTCCCCCTGCAGCAATGCAGGGGGCGGATTGAAACCCTTCTTTATTTCGCTTGACTTCCAGATGCGTCAACATTTTCCCCCTGCAGCAATGCAGGGGGCGGATTGAAACCGCCTCTCGCCACGGCCCAATGTTCCACTCGGGCAATTTCCCCCTGCAGCAATGCAGGGGGCGGATTGAAACGGTCTACGAAGCCGAGATTGAACGGTTGCGAGCCGATTTCCCCCTGCAGCAATGCAGGGGGCGGATTGAAACTGGGCTTATGAGTGGATCGTTGAAAACGCAGAGAATTTCCCCCTGCAGCAATGCAGGGGGCGGATTGAAACTTGATCGCTTCGTAATCCGTTGGCGACAACATGCCATATTTCCCCCTGCAGCAATGCAGGGGGCGGATTCCCGTCTGCTAAACTGAACAGCATTGCTGATTCACTAGGAGCCGATGATGAAGCCATACGACGACCCGATGTGGTGGGAACACCTGGACGACCTGGAAACCAGGAACCCGAGCGAACTGGAAACGATGCTGAAAGCGGGAACGCTCCGGAAGTATCTGGACGACCTGGTAACGACGTCGAATCAACTCCAGGCGTCGATCAAGGGCCGGCATCCAGTCCTGGACGAAGCGGACCTTCAAATGCTGTCGACGCCGACATTCCAGCAAGCGAAACCAAACCAGCAGCTAAGCCGGAAGGGGCAGGCGATGCTGGCGAAGTTCAAAGCGGAAATCGAACGGGAAGCGGACCCGACGTAGAAGGCGATTCCGAAGTCCCCAAACCTCCTAATCACTGCATCGCATCCGGTGATACTCTCGCCCCGCGGTGACGTCGCGAAGCTCAAGGCTAATATCCGGGCCATCGAAATTCTCAAATCGTTCGACGCAGAGAATCACTATGCTGCGCCTGCCGAGCATTTCCGCCTTCAGCAATGCAAGAGGTGGTTTGAAAGTAAAAATTCATAATCGATGAATCAATGTTCGAGATAGATAACACCCTGGGTTGCAATAACACCCCGGGGGTCTGGGCAAATTCCTGAGGTGCCTTGGGGCCCCCTGAAAGCCTGTTGATTTTACTGCCCGTCGCGCTATGCCTATGTCAGGCCTGAGAATGGGATGCGATGAGTCGAATGAAACGATATCGATGGGACGACCGAAGCAGCGTCAGAAAGCGTTGTTCGTGGCGACTGCGGACTTGGCTCGTTCGGCCGGTCACCTATTTTTCCGGAGGCAAACGAACTGTTGGCCGAGGGCGTGTTCGATCGCTGGATTGAACGCCGTTGTGAGCCATACTACAAGACAGCCGACCGGCCGGGTCGTGCGTCGATTCCGCCGGGTACGTACTTTCGGATGCTCTTGGTCGGCCACTTCGAGGGGTTCGACAGCCAACGGGGCGTTGCGGCAACAAAGACGCTCGGATCACGCAGTTGAAAGTCGGCCGGATGCACTTGGCGTACAAGGCTGAAAACGTGGTCGATCTGGAGGGAGACTTGATTCTGACGGCCGAGAGCGACGCGGAGATCGAAGAAATCGCGGCTGATGAAGGTTATCACTCGGCCGGGACGAGCGAGTTGTGCGAGGCCCTCGGTCTACCCCTTGCTGTGTTGACCATCGCCATGATGCCGGTCTTGAGCTCCTCGGGCAGCCAGTCCCAGGTCTCGATCAATCGTTGCAGGTTGGGGTCGGTTGCTGGTTTCTGCGCGTGGTCTTTAGAAGCCATATTTGATTCGCTGGGCACCATAGAGGGCACCACGTCTGATGGCGAATCGTGTAAGGTCGTATCGTTATGACCGTTGCGCTGTTGTTGCTCTGTTTTTAAAATCCTGTGATGGGTAACCATCGTGCGGGTTCGATCCCCGCCTCGGCCACTGACTTACGACGATCGGTCCAGATTGTTCACGGGCCCGGCCTTCGTTGCGCCGATTTTTTTGGCTGCTCCGATTACTTTCGCCACTCAATCTCGAATCGCCAAGGCTGGTTGACTCCCTGCGGCTGCTTGCCGATCGCGGGCAGTTCGAGTGTCAGGCCATGCTCGGTGACCGCGGGCTCAAACGGGCGGCCGGTCACCGGATCGTTCGGCACGAGCGCTTTGAGCGCCGCGTCGCGGCTCCGCTGGGCCTCGATGAGTTGCAGCGCGGCCCAACGCCGCTCCATCCGCACCAGCGTCTCACGCATGCGCAGCGTGGCCGGAATTACCGCCAGAAACAACGACGGCAGCGGAGCTTGCTTGAGTCGCGCGAGTTCCTGCTCGATCGCCTCAATCTCGACAATGGCTTGGGGAAAAGACAATTGCGCGGAGCGGGCTGTCCGCTGCGAAAGTTCAAAAGCGGTCTCGAATTGATCGACGATGATGACCTGAATGGCCGCCATCGCCTGCACTTGCTCGGCATCGCGACCACGCGCGATGAGCCGCTCTCGATATTCACGATCATTCGTGAGTGCCTGTACCAAGGTAAGCCATTTCAGGGATGCCTGTCGTGAGTCAGTGTCGTTCGCAGACATCGCCGCGAGCGTGCTCATCGCACCGACGACTGGCTGCAAGAGCTGGAGCGTCTGCGGGGCTGTGAGCGCCTCGCCGCGCAAGGTCTTGATGCCCGGGATCGCTCGCTCCAGGGACCGCGACTCGACATCGAGCGCGTGCTGCAAACGAAACGGGTTTGAGCGCAGGGCTTGTAGTTCCCAAAATAAGTTGGGGGCGTCGGGCTGTTGCAGCAGTTGCTCAAGTTGCTGGTTCATCGTTTGGGCAATCGCCGCGCCGACCAATTGCTCGATCAAGAACGATCCTTGGGCCAGATGTCGCACGAGGGCATAGCCGCTGCGCAAGGTGGCTAGCGCCTGGTCGACGTGCCCTTGAGACAATTCGCCACGCGCCTTGAGCGCCAGCAAGCGACCGAGCTGCCGCAGTTGGGACAGTTCGGGCAACAAAATTGCGAACGGATTCTCTCGATCCAGCGGGTGTTGCCAGTCGTACTCGCGGCACTGGGCCGCGTAGTCAAGGTAGCGGAACACATGCTGCAGCGGCTCAAGCTTGGCGAGCACTTGAGCCTCTTTGACCTGTGCGAGCGGGGCGGTGAGCAGTGCAACGAGTTCATCCTCTTTGCCGAGCGTGGACCGGGCCTCGGACAGAAACAGCATGGCCTTGCCATAAAACACCGCCGCGTTCTCGTCGCGCAGTTGATCGTCGCCGTAGACCAACGAAACACGCAGTTGCAGGGGCGCAACCTCCGTGCGGCTCATTTTCCACGCCATGACATCGCGCTGCGGAGTTTTGTCCTCGGCCTGACAAACACTCGCGGCGCGCATGACGCAGCACAACAAGAGGCCGACCAGCATCCAACGCATGATTAGGGTTCCTTGCTTGAGTGATAAAACGATCCCGCGCGGAGCGTGTCGTTCGATGAGGAAGACGAGTCGAGCGGCGGAATGTCGCCGAGGGCTTCGAGCCCGCCGCGCAACACACGTTGTCGCAACGCCCAGGAGCTATCGGCGGCCAGTTGATGCGACACGGCGCTGAATGGAGTGGGAAACGGATGCGGGGCTTGCCCCCAACGCACCGACAGATGGTGTCGATCGATTTCGATATCGAACAGCAGCGCGGCCATGACCAGCAGCGAGGCCGCGAGCGCGAGCAGAGCGCCTCCGGTCCGGGCGATGCGACGCCGACGCTCACGCCGCGACCACTCATCGAGCACGGCAAGCACGTTGACCTCGGGCAATTCGACTGTATGGCGATCGAGTGCTCCGGCGGTCTCTTGTAGCGCCGCAGCGTGTTGCCGGCATGCCGTGCAACTCGCCAGATGCTCATCGATCGCCGCGCGGTCGACCTCGTCAAGCTCGCCGTAAAGCCGCTCGACGAGACGTAATTGCACATGAGCGCATTGCATTAGCGTACCTCCGGAGCGAATGGCGCCGCCGACAGTTGTTTTCGCAACATTTCCAAAGCCCGCTGGACTTGCGACTTGATGGTGCTCGCGGGACGGCCGGTGGCCTCGGCCACTTCGGCAAACGTGAGTCCACCGAAGTGTTTGAGCACGAGCGCCTCGCGGAGTTCGTCGTCGAGCATGTCGAGTGCCTGGTGCATTCGCTGCTGAGCCTCTTGGTCGCTGAGGGTGTCGAGCACGGCGGGTTCATCGCTCGCGGCGTCGAAGACTCCCAGCGGAGCATGTTGCCGCAACCGTTGTCGCCGCCGATGATCGCGGGCCACGTTCAGGGCGATGCGATACAGCCAGGTCGAGAACGCGCCGCGAAGGGTGTAGCGATGCCGATGGACGAGCACGCGCACGAACACTTCCTGGCACAGGTCGTCGACATCGGCCTGCACGGTGACAAGCCGCCCCAGCGACCCCGCCAAGCGATGCTGCCAGCGGCGGACCAGCTCGCCGAGCGCGGATAAGTCTCCTTGCTGACAGCGTTGCATCAGGCGCTGGTCGTCCAGGTTCATCGAGCGTTGTCCGTCGGGTTCTCATGACCCCTGCGCGGTGAATGAGCCCCGGCGAGCAGCGTGAAGCCGGAAAACATCGGGCTTCCGCTGGTCGCCCTGGCTCAATGACCGTGCAGACCTCTGTAATAGTTACACGCACGAGCGTGGCGGTTGGACGAAAAAATCGGGCCGCTGGCCAAGTATTTCTCGGTTCTCTACGATATGGCCACGAAACACGTCTATCAAGGAGCTGTCGATCATGCCGCAGTGGCGTGTCTTGTTGACGGATTATGCCTGGCCCGAGTTGGAGATCGAGCGCGAAATTCTCTCGGCGGCGGGGGCCGAGCTGCTCGTGGCTCCCGACGCCAGCGAAGCGACCCTCTCGCGGCTGGCTCATGAGGTGGACGCGATTTTAACCTGCTGGGCGCGAGTCACGCCGGCCGTGATCGAAGCCTCGTCGCGGCTGCAAATCGTCTCGCGGCTGGGGATCGGGCTCGACAACATCGCCGTCGAGCATTGCACCGCGCGGCGGGTCGTCGTGACGAACGTGCCCGACTACTGCCTGGAAGAAGTGGCCGAGCACGCGCTGGCCTTGCTGCTGGCACTGGGGCGCAAGGTGGCCTGGTATCACGCGCAGACCAAGCAGGGCGAGTATGACCTGAAATCGGGACCGACGCTGCGGCGGATCGCCGGCCAAACGCTGGGCATCGTTGGGTTGGGCAATATCGGCCGCCGGGTCGCCGAGAAAGCCCAGGCATTCGGCTTGCGCGTGATCGCCACGAGCCGCCGAGGCGAGAACTTCCCGCCAGGAATCGAGTACCGCCCGCTCAACGAGCTGTTGTCCGAAAGCGACTACGTGTCGCTGCATGTGCCGAGCACGGGCGAGACGCGGCAGCTCATCGGCGCGGCGCAGTTCAGGTTGATGAAACCGAGCGCGTATCTGATCAATACAGCCCGCGGCGCGGTGGTCGACGAGCAGGCGTTGTCCGACGCCTTGACCGAGGGGCTCATCGCCGGCGCGGCGCTCGATGTGCAGCAGACCGAGCCGCCGGATCTCGCTCGAGGGCCGTTCAACGATCCGCGCGTGATCGTCACGCCGCACGCGGCCTTTGTGTCGGCCGAGTCGGTCGCGGAGTTGCGACGTCGCGCGACGCAGCAGGTTGTCGAGCGGCTCCGCGGCGGCACGCCGGCGAACGTCGTGAATCCCGCCGCGCTAGGGTAGTATTCTCCTCAAGTTATTGAGGTTCAGGTCATTAAGTTAAGTAGGACGACCAAGGGGAGTCTGATCACACCAGCCTCGCGTTGCTCGGCCTGTCAAGCTGTTTATCTGAGGATCAATAGCCGCTGGCGCGCCGTTATAACCCGCAGGGTCGTTACGCCCGACGGAGTTTATCCGGTGTTTTTGACCCGAGCCCGGAATCGACGTATATACCCGTTAGGCCTTGGCGCGTCCGACATGGGTCAACTGACTGTGTGCGCGAGCGTACCTTGAGGGAGTACTCTGTGTCGAAACCGATTCGCACCTCGCCATCGCATTGGAGCGATCAACTGCTGGCTGCCACGACGGCGGCCCGGCAGCGGGTGCAGACATTCGCCACCACCGAGCGAGAGAAACTTGCCCGCTGGCATCTCGTGATCGAGCAGCAAACGAGCGAACTGAGCGCTACGCTCACAGCGCTCGCCGATCATGAACATCACGAGTTGCAAGACTTGCGCGCTGAGCGCGAGATCCTCGTGGCTCGGGTCGAACAACTCGACGCCGAACTGGAACGCGCGACGGAGCGGGTCGCTTCGGCCGACACACAATCGGAACTCGAGAACCTTCGCAACAAGTATGAGCTTGCCTTGGGCGATTTACGCGACCTGCGACGGCGCAATGCCGAGCTGGAGCAACGTCTTGCCGAGGCCAGCAACTCGCCCGTGGCCAGCGATGATGGTCTCGACTGGGAGAGCCAGAAACGACGTATGCTCGCCTCGCTCGATGCCTTGGCTCAGGTCGACAGCTCGGGCGATGGAGCCGAGGAGCGGCTGACCATCGACGGCACGATTCGCATCACCGATTCGGTTGTGGCCGATAAAGAACGCGAGATCAGCGAACTCAAGCGTCTGCTCGAAGATCAAAGCCGCAACGTGGGCGGCCTGGCGGTGGGAGCCGCCGCGCTCGAGCAAATCTTCGATGGCGACGATATCATTCGACAAGAACGCGAGCGGTTGACGCAACTACAGGCCGTCTGGGAAGACAAGCTGCGCGGGGCGGAACTCGAAGTCTCGCGAGAACGAGCCCGGCTGGCCCGCGAACGGGCCGAGCTCGAGGAGATGCGGATCCGGTTACCGAAGGAACCGGTCGAGGTGGCTGAGTCCGCGGATTCGCCCTCGGGCAAAAAGGCACCCGGCGGCCGCTGGCTGACGCGGCTCGGGTTGGGCGGGCCCTAAGCGCCATCGTTAGGTTGTGGCCCTTGTTTCACATTCCTTTGGGTTCCTCGCCACCCTTGTGAGCGTCACCGTTGTGGGTGGCTGGTGGTTTGCGAAGCAAACCCCGGCGAGTGACATGTGACACCGCCTCGAAGTGAGCCGGGGTTTGCAGACGCAAACCGCCAGCCACCCGCTGAATGATGCCCTTGATGCCAGATCCTACGATTGACCAACTTTGCAGACGCTCACACTCGCCACCTTTGACAGGTGGTACTATTCACCTGTCTTTCCAGAGCCCAATTAGCGGGTCAACGTGCAATCGCTGTCACTCATGCTCACGGTGCATCAACTTCGATCGTCACTCGCCGAACGCTTTGACCTGGTGTCGACCAGCGTCGCGCTCGGCGAGCGATCATTTGTCGTGCAGCATCCTCGCGACGTGGATGAGTTGCTCGACGAAGCGGCGTTCAATCGCGATGGTCGAATTCCGTATTGGGCACAAATCTGGCCGGCGGCTCGGGTGCTCGCGGAACAATTGCTCGCGCAACGGGGCGAGGGCTTGAGTTTGCTCGATCTGGGCTGCGGCGTCGGACTGACGTCGATCGCCGCCGTGGCCAGCGGATATCAGGTGCTGGCGACCGACTACTACGACGACGCCCTCGAATTCGTGCAGCTCAACGCGCTGGCGAATGAGTTGCCGCTTCCCGCGACGCGGCTGCTTGATTGGCGCGACTGGCCAGTCGAGCTGGGGCGGTTCGATCGGGTCGTGGCGGCCGACGTGTTGTACGAACCGACGATGACCCCACTCATCGTGCAAGGGCTCGCCCGATCGCTGGCGCAGGACGGCGAGGCGTGGGTCACCGATCCGCAACGCCGCCACGCGGCCGAACTCTCTGAGCAGTGCAAGGCCCATTCGCTGCGTGTGGTCGAGCGCACCACCAGGCCGTGCGTGTGGGGCACCACGACCACGCTGGTCGACACGTATCGGATTCGCTTCGGCTGAGCTAGCAGTGCTATTGGTAGCGAAGTGGAATTGACGCTGCGCCGCGCGCCATGCTACAAGGTGCGACCCTCGGTGTGCTCTTTGAGCGCGCCCCCTGCACGCCGAGTCTCATCGCGACGGGTGAAGCGGCCCCATGTATCGTCGACACGGTCAAAAACTGGGCTGGGTCTTTTTGTTCGGCGACCTGTTGGTCACGAGCACGGCATGGTTCGTCGCCTATTTTGCGCGCTACGCCATTTGGCCTGCTCCGTATGGAGTACCCGAGCTGACGCTGGTCGCCCAGGGGTTGCCCATGGTGCTGCTGTTGGCCGTGATCGCGTATCGGCAAGCTGGCTTTTACGAGGTCCATCGGCTGCGCGAGATGCCGCGCGAGCTGGGGGTCGTCTGCCAAGCGAGCGGGTTGCTGTTCTTGATGAGCATCGCCGCGATGTTTTATCGGCGTGACGTGTACGAATCGCGGCTCGGGCTGGCGTTGTTCCTGCTGATCAATGCCCTGCTGTTGACGCTCGTGCGGCGCGGCGTCTGGCACGTGCTGAAACGGTTGCGTTCGCGGGGACTAAACTACGGCCGGGCGCTGATTGTTGGCATGGGTCGCACGGGCCGTCAGACTTACGAGGCGATTTGCCGCAATAGCTGGACCGGGCTGGAGCCGGTGGGGTTCGTCGAGCAGCCGGCCAAAGTCGAGCCGCTGGGCCTGCCGCGGTTGGGCACGATCGACGAGTTGGCCGAGGTCGTTGCGCGGCATGAGATCGATCATGTGTTCGTGGCGTTGCCGCTGGCGCGCAGCAGCGAACTGCCGGCGGTGTATCGAGCGCTGGAGAACGTGTTGGTGGAAGTGCAGTTGGTGCCCGACTTGCCGCAACTGGCCGGGATGAAAATTCGTTCGCTGGAGATTGATGGCGTTACGTTCTTGAGCTTGCGCGGCGACCCGCATCGCGGTTGGGCGTGTGTCGCGAAGCGCTCGATGGACTTGGCGCTGGGCAGCATTGCGTGTGTGTTGGCCGCGCCGCTCATGCTGCTCCTGGCGGTGTTGGTGAAGCTCAGTGGCCCAGGCCCCGTGCTGCTGCGACAGCCGCGCACCGGCTTGGCAGGCCGCACGTTTCAAATGTTCAAATTCCGCAGCATGCGGCTCGATGCCGAGCAGCAGACCGGGCCAGTCTGGGCGCGCCAGAACGACGATCGCTGCACGCCCATCGGCCGATTCATGCGACGCTGGAGCTTGGATGAACTGCCGCAGTTGTTCAACGTGTTGCTGGGGGACATGAGCCTCGTCGGGCCACGTCCCGAGCGCGGCGTGTTCGTCGACAAGTTCAAACATCAGATCCCGTATTACACGCAGCGGCATCAGGTGAAATCGGGCATGACCGGCTGGGCGCAAGTGAACGGGTGGCGCGGCAATACATCGTTGCGTCGCCGCGTCGAGTGCGACCTGTACTACATCAGCAATTGGTCAGTCGCCCTGGATCTGAAAATCCTCTGGCTCACCGTGTGGTGCGGCTTCCGACATCGCAACGCGTATTGAGTGCCGGTTCTTCAACCGCGACGGGGACGGTCCCCGTCGCATTTCGGTTTGACGATTGGCGCTCATCGCGTGCCGCGCTCAGGCACTGCGGCGGAGTGGGCGCGAGGCGCCGCTCGTCGACTCGCGGCGACCACGCAGGCGATGGGCCGAGTCGAGCCGCAAACTGCTGGGCAACTCGCGCACCGCGCGTTCTTCGCGCACGGTTGCGCTTCGAGCGGGCTTGACGGCCGTGCGGCCACGTCCGAGCAGCGCATCGATCGCGCCGAGCATTCGTCCCTGGACGGTGGCGACAAGTTGCCGCCGCAACAGGGCAGCACAGGCTTCGAGGCCGAGCAGCAAGGCATGCGCGGCGAGACTTTGCACCAGCGGCGATTGGCTCCGATGCCGCCAAAAGAGTCGTTCCAACTCGCGGCTCGCTTGTTGCGCATCGCCGCTGCAGGGGGCAAGCAGCGTGGAGTCGATCGACACGACCGAGTCGGGCACGAACGCACACTTAAAACCGGCGGCCTGCAACCGCAAGCCAAGGTCAATGTCGGCACGCTCCGCGCCCACGTAAGGATCGAATGCTCCGCGCAGCGACTCGAGCGCCGTCGCGCGGTAGAAGGCGGCCAGCAAACTGGGCCCAGCCGGGTGTTGCCGCGCCGCATCGAGCTTTGCCCGGGAGCGTCCGCGTTCCAGCGTGATGACCTTGCCGCCGACCGATAACTTCATGCCTGTCGAGCGGACTCGCTCACCCTGACACGCTTGATCGACGATCAACGGCGCGACGCAACCGACGGTCGGGTCGTCGAATGCCTGCACCGCGAGGTCGGCCCAGTTCTCGGCCACTTCCGCACCGCAGTCGAGCGTATGGAGGATCTCGCCTTGTGCGAGCGCCAAGCCGCGGTTGAGCGCGTCGAGTCGGGACGAGCCGGCTGCTAATTCGCAGTAACGCACCCCTTCGTCACGAAGGTTGTACGGATCGTCGTATGCTTGGTCGAGCATGACGATCATTTCGCAGTCGGCGGGGCGAAATTGCAGGACCGAGACCAAGCCCTGCTCGAGTAATTCGACGTTGCCCAAAGCCGTTATGATGATCGACAACCGAGGCACGGCAAACCTTCCTTGGCTTGGCAGGTCAAACTCATCCCTCGACTCGCGTCTCGTCGTAAGCACGGCGAGACGGATCGAAACGTGATGGGGGCCGCGGCTCAACCTACCGTCGAGCACAGCACCTGTTTCGATTTACTCGACCATTTCAGGCCGACATATTGACCGTAAGCTGGCAGAATTCAATCGACCGTTGCTAGCTGGGCTCGCCCCAGACACGCGCCAACTCGACGACAAGCTCTGCGGCTTGGGCAATCTCTTCCAAGCAACTCCACTCGATCGGGGCGTGCGCATTGTGCTCGCCCGTCGAGAGATTCGGCGTCGGTAGGCCGAGCTCGGTGAGCCGCGAACCGTCGGTTCCTCCGCGCACAATGGTCAGCTCCGGCTCGCGTCCTAGGCGGCGATGTGCTGTCACCGCATGCGCCACGGCTCGCGGCTCGCGCTCGAGGCCATCGGCCAAATTGCGGTACTGCTCGGTGATTTGTACGTCGATCTGCAAGCCGGGAAAGTCGGCGATCACGGTCGCCGCGATTTGTCGCAACAACTCGGCGCTCTCAGCGAGCTTGGGTGTGTCGAAGTCGCGCAAGAGAATCTGCACCGTCGTTTGCGCGACGCCGCCATCGATGTGATAAGGATGTAAAAATCCTTGCCGGTCACAGGTCGTTTCCGGCGAGCGCGCCGTGCGCGGCAATCGATCGAGAAAGACACCCACGGCCCGAACGGCGTTGATCATCCGGCCGTAAGCAATCGCCGGGTGGATGTTGACGCCGCGAAAGATGACCGTCGCCAGATCGGCCGAGAAGGTCTCGTTGGCAATCTGATCGGTACCGCTGCCGTCGAGTGTGTAACAGACCGTGGCCCCTAGACCAGGGACATCGATATGATCGACCCCGTGACCAATCTCCTCGTCGCACGTGAAGCACGCCCGAATCGCGCCGTGCGGGATCTCAGGGTGCTCGGCCAGATAGGCGAGCGCTTCGACGATGGCGGCCAGGCCGGCTTTGTCGTCGGCACCGAGCAGCGTCGTGCCGTCGCTGGTGATGATCGTCTGACCGATAAGTTTGGCCAACTCGGGGCTGTCGGCCACGCGGATGACTTGACGGCTCGCGGCGCTCAGGGGCAGATCGCCCCCGGGGTATTTGCGCCACACTTGGGGTTTAACTCCCTGGCCCGAGGTTTCGGGCGAGGTGTCGAGATGAGCGCAGAACGCGATGGTCGGCGCGTTGTGCGGCACGTTGGACGGGAGCGTGGCGGTCACAATGCCATGCGAGTCTTGCACAACGTCGGAGAGCCCGATGGCCCGAAGTTCGTCGACCATGACGCGGCCCAACTCAAGCTGACCGGGCGAACTGGGGTAGGTCGTCGCGCTGGGGTTGGCCGTGGTGTCGACTTGGACATAGCGCAAGAATCGGGCGAGCAGCCGTTCGTGATCGATCGTATTCATCGGGTAAACCGTGTCCGTGGGTGTCGCAAAATGGGTTCTCCATACGTTATAACGAGTCGCACGAATTCGGCCCATCCATTGTGAGAATGTCTATCATGGCCAGCGCAGCCGTCCGATATTTGGTGTTTGATATCGAGAGCGTGGCGGACGCCGAATTGGTCGCCAAACTTCGCTACCCCGGGCAAGGACTCGCGCCGCGCGAGGCGGTGAAGCGATATCGCGAAGAGCTGCTCGCGAAATACGAGAGCGACTTCATCCCGTACACGTTTCAGGTCCCCACCTCGGTGGCCGTGGCCAAGGTTGGGGCCGATTATCGACTGATCGACCTGGTGACGCTCGATGAGCCCCAGTATCGCCCGCATGTCATTACCGAGAATTTCTGGCGCGGCTGGGAGAAGTATGGTCGCCCCACGCTGGTCAGCTTCAACGGTCGCGGCTTCGACCTGCCGCTGCTCGAGTTGGCCGCGTTTCGGTACGGGCTGAGTATTCCGGCCTGGTTTGCCTTGTCGGCCAAAAGTTTCGAGCAGCCGCGCAATCGATTTAATGTCGAGGCGCACATCGATCTGCAAGAACTGCTGACGAACTTTGGCACGTCGCGCTTCAACGGCGGGCTGAATCTCGCCGCCAATCTGCTCGGCAAACCCGGAAAAATGGATGTCCAAGGAGACATGGTCCAAGACATGTTCGAGGCCGGGAAGATCGCCGAAATCAACGACTACTGCCGCTGTGATGTGCTCGATACCTACTTTGTCTTTTTACGCACCCGCGTGCTCGTGGGGCACATCACGCTCGATGAGGAGCACGGCTTGATTGCCGAGGCGATGAGTTGGTTAAAGCAACGCGCGACCGAGCAACGGGCCTATCAGTTGTACCTTGAGCGTTGGGGCGATTGGCCCAACCCGTGGGGCAGCACGACGATCGCGCGCACCAAGTAGGCTGCGGTCCCTTAGGCCGCCGAACACTGCACGGCGGGTGCGCCATCGGACGGAAACGGGGCACCAGCAACGAGGTCCCCTGCGTAGTGAACGGTGACCGGAACCGCGACCACCCAGCGTCGCTGCGGGTCGTCGAGCATGGCCCGATTGAAGCCTTCCAGAAAGGCGTCGGCCTGTTTCAAGCCAAATGTGCCCTCCAGGGCAGGCTCGATGGCCCAAGCGCGGGGCGGCACGTCATCCCAGCGCGCAGGCGTCCAAGAGGCCTCGTAGCGGCTGATCCATAAACGATATAACTGCCCGGCAATCTGGAGCTTACGACGCATGAGACACCCCGGTGACATACTCGATGAAGGATTTGATTGACCCATGACCGTGATACGGATACTATACATGCGTACCGTTACTGGTCAACAATAAAAGTGCATAAAAATAATCATCACTTATGGCCATATTATGACAGGCGTCGACTTTGCGACCAATCTGCGGCGACTCATGGCCCGGCAAGGACTGTCGGTGCTCCAGGTCGTTGAGCGCACCGGTCTTGACGAGCGCACGATCAAAACGATCCTTAGCGGGGCCAATAGTCGCCCGCATGCGCGAACCTTGTTTCAACTGGCCCAAGGGTTGGGCGTTGATAGCGACGAGCTGTTTCAAACGCCCGGCTTGTTGTCGCACCGCGCCTTCGATCGACGGACAAATCCTGTTGTGGAGCAGGTGGTGGCGGCAGAACCCGCCCTGTTCGCCGATTGGTCGACGGCGGATTTTGACGAGTTGTATAGTCGCTTTGGACATGGCGGAGCGTTGACGGCCGAGGGGACCCGCGCGGTGGTCGAGCAAATGAATCGGCAGCGGGATGTGCATCGCAAGGTCGCCTTGTTGTTGCAAACCAGTCAGGCCGACGTGCTGCAGGGGTTGGTCAACGTGTTGTATGAAAAAATTGCGTCGCACGAGCCGACCACAGGGCAGTCCATCGCGTCGTCCTAAGTCGCCGCTTGATAGTCGCGACAACTCAGGCAGCAGACCAATTTTGGTTCACCTCGAGGTCGGGCAAAGCGACGGGTGCACTCGCCATGCACGGCGCATTGGTAGACGCTCACGCTCACGTCGCGCTGTCCGCATAAGCCGCAGGGAACGCTGCGCGTCTCGGCGCCTTGATGCTCGCAAGCCGTCGACGAGAAACGTTGGGGCATCGATGAGTCCACGGTGTTCGCGATGACGCCGCGCGAACAACGCATGCGCACCACAACGCCCGGCTCGGCGCGGACCTCCGTCTGGCAACGCGCGCATTGCAAATGGTCTCCGGCTGCTTGAAAGTCGCAGAACATCATAGGGCTGATATCGTGCAGGTTGGCACTGGATCGAACTCTCCATTGGAGCAACCGAACGAGAACGGATTCCAGGGGAGCGCGAAATCGATGAGCTGCCGATAATCGCTTCCCAGCGGAATGGTTCCCTCGAACAATTCTTCGCCTCCGCCTTCGCAGCGACCGACGGAGACGGTGGCGGCGATGGAGCCCGCTTGGCTGCGTAGCGTCAGCAGGAGCTCATAATTGCCCAGCGGGATGTTGCACTGATGGGGTATCCCCCAACGGCAACCCAGAAAGCTATCCAGGTAATCCACGTACCAATCTCCATTGAGGCAATCGCACTCGATGAATTGGCGGAGCGAAACTTTCCAGCGGGCGGGGACCAGTCGGTCGGCAAAGAAGTCGCAAAACGAGAGGCACGGTTGACAGGTGTCGGCCAAGGGAAATGGGCGCAGCGTGTCCGAGACCTCGAAAGCTTGCACGGTCTGGCAGCTGAGCTGGCTCAGCACGTTGCCCGAGCCGATTCCCCAAATGCCCGATGGACCCTGATGACTGAACTTGAAGCGCGAATTGACCACATCGAGTCCGCCGGCAATCATCCACCCCGGATCCAGGGCGCATAGATTGATCACGTCGCTCAAGACGGCCGTCTCGGGCCAGCAGGCTCGGGTGACATGTCCAACTCGGTTGCCGCCGACAAAGATCTCGATCATCGGCGAGCCGACGGTCCATTGCAGATAGTCGTATTGAGACGGGTTTTGGTAGTTCCAGATCAATCGCCCTTGGGAGCCTGGCGCATCGGACGAAAAGGCTCCGGTCAGATTGATGCGCGCCGAATGCGCTTGGGGGAGCGCCAACAACACGGCATTCGAGTCGGTCGTTTCGAGTGCATGATCGCGCACCCGCCAAGTGCCCAGCGTGGGGATCCATTGCGGTCCCGGATTCGTCGAGTCCGGTCGATCGAACGAATCGGTGAGAATATGGCAGCAGCAATCAGGCATCGAGAAGTAGGTCATGGTGACGCCCCTCAGGCGAGTATGGCGGTTGGGCAGGCGGACGCGCTCACGAGCCACCACCGGCCTGCGACCCAAGCCGCAACGATGCGCGTTTGGATCGGCAAGAGGGTGCTTATCGGAAGCATGTTGTCGTAGACCGTGATGCGGAAGTCCGATTGCACGGGGGTCGATAGCGATGGAACGAGCAGTGCCGTGTTGGCCGATCCTTGATAGCCCAGGGCCTCGAGCAACACGCCCATGACGGTCGTGACCTCGTGCTGTCGGACAAAGATGAAGCCCGATTGAATGTTGCCAAGGGTCGTAAAGCCGAGGCCCGATGGTTGCAAATCCCACGAGTCGGGTTTTGGGCCCCAGCTTTCGCCCGCCGGGGGCGTCGAGAAGGCGTTCGTCTTGGCGCCGATGTGACCGTGGGCCTCGTCGGTCAAGGCGTAGCCGTCGCCATACTCGCCGGCGGGCACGCTGACAGAGCCGTTGATGTAATAAAATCGTCGATAATCGGCGGTGGGTTTCCCCATCAGGAGCACCAATTGATCGTCGACGAAGGTGGTTCCCAGCTGACGCATCACCGCGCCGGGGGGAATCGCTTCGTTCGAATCGTTGCGAAACGGTATGGATGGTTTCATGGGATCAAGGGTAAACGGAAGTCATGAGGGGCGGTTGTCGCAATCCACTGAATAAGCCGCTGATCGAGCGCTCGGCGCTCGCGCATCGAGAGTTGAGCGTCGAGGGTTTCGCGAGCACGTGACGCGCGGGTCCAAGTGCCCTGCAAGCCGACGATCCACGTGACTCGATCGATCGAGCCGTCGGGCTCGATTGGTTTGAGTCCGACAAAGCCTCGTGTTTCGGGCGCGGTCGTCTGGTACTCGCTGGCGAGTTGATCCAGGATCAGCGAGCAAGCCTGATCCACCGCGGATTGATTGCTGTCGACTTGATGGGGTTGATAGGTTGAGTTGTAGCGGACGATGTGCCGCAACTCGATTTCATCGCGCGCGATGTACCGTGGCGGCGTGCCCGCGCTGCCGAGGTCGCGTGATTTTTCGTGCCGTTGCCAGGGTCCTGACGGTACGTCCCTGATGCCGACGGTCGTGCGGAGTATCAGCAGCGCAGGCAACCGGGTTGGCGGGCTGGACGAATTCCAACGAAAGACAGGTCGTGCGAATTGCACCAGGCCTTGCGCGGCATCAAGGTGAAATTCGCCGCGATAGAGCGCTCGCCGGTCGTCATCGGTCGTGCCATCCGAAAGGGGTTGTAAACTGCTGACACTGTTGCCGTTCAGGCTGGCGTAGGGGGAGCGCACTCGCGGATCGAACCATTGGCCAAATACTTGCGCCGGCTTGGGACGCGTCACGCCATTGACCGTGGTCGTCTCCAATTGCGTTTGTTCCAGGGGCAAGAGTTGCTCGCGCGTTTCTATCTGACTAGCCACCTCGCTCGGAAACGCGAGTCCCCAGTCCGACGTAATGCGATACCAACGAAACACGCACGATTGAGCGAGCGTTCGCGATCGGGCGTCGCTCACCTGGTGAAAATGATCGAGATCGACATTCCCCCAGCCGTTCGTCGGCGTGTAGCTGAGTTGATCGAGCAACTTGATGGTGCCGTCGGTGTCGACCCCCACGGCCTCCAATCGCAGGTCCACCTGATATAGTTTGCGTCCACAGACGACCACAAGTTGATCGGGGATTTCAGGCGTGTCGACGCCGGCGGAAATATCCGTAATCGTCGCATCCGCCGGGAGCGAAACGCCCGAATCAAGTGGTTCGAGGGTCACGGAGTTATCCAACCGCAGCACAATACGACACCGCAGCAATTCTGCCAGGTCGGCCAGCGCCTGCGCGGGGTTGGTGTAGTTCCATTGCACCCTTGGACGATCGGCGTTGGGGACCCGTGAGACGTCGAAATTGCTTTCTCCCATCGCGGTAAGACAAAGGGTACAGAGCTGCCGTGGCGTGCGCTCGGTTGAAGAAATGATCGGGTTGTCGTTCGATCCGCCGCCCCCCGATTGCCCCGTCGCATCATCGCGACGTAGATTATAGTTGCCGCTGATCTGGCCAAAGCGCCACTTCCAACGGCGATCGAGCACGGTTAGCTCGACGACCATGCCGTCCCGATTGCGGATGATCGTGCCTTTGTCGACTCGACAGTGCGGAAATTGCAGCAGTACGTTGCCATAGGCCAATTGCAGCGTGCCGCCTTGCGCAATCAGCGTCTCTTGCGGCGCCATCTCAAGCAGGGCTGTGCCGGGAGTGATCCCGGGCGTGAGCGTGTAGGTCGCGCTACGCACGGCAAGCACGCCAGGAAATGTCGCGATGCCTTGCATTTGATCAGCTCCGTGGAGTAGGGTCGCCCGAGAGCGGAAAGTCAGAATCGAATCGATACGACCAGGTCACTTCGTACTCGACATCGCGGGCGGGTTCACCCCCCGCGGCGCGTCGCGGCAGCTTGCGCGTGATCGTGCTCTCATCGGCGTGCAGAGCGAGCGGCCAGATCGGTGACGCCGGCGTCGGATAACTCGAGTATCCGATGGCGCGGCCGACCTGAGTGACTCGATAAGGAGTCGCTTGTTGAAGCGTCTGCAAGATGGGTGTGCCCGTGAGCGTGGCGAGATAGGTCCACCGGGGTCCACCTCCGGAGAATGTCAACACTTCGTCCCAGAAGAGCAGCGCACTCGACGAGTTCGTGGTCGGGATTTCCGCTTCGATCTCGATCGAGTAACCACGGTAGGTTGTGTACTCGGCTCCCTTGCCTTGCGGAAAACTGGGCGGACGAACCACGCGCGTGCCGCCGAGCGTTTGCGAGCTGACGATCCGATGCGCCGATGGCGTGGTTCCATCGGGCAAGTACAAGGTCAGATTCAAGCCGCTTTGCGAGTAAGCGTCGACGAGGGCTTGAATTGCCTGGGTCAACAATGCGGAGGTCGCGGCCTGCAAGGCTCCTTCGATCCGCCAATGCTCGCGCACCGCAAGCTGCTCGCCGCTGGGAGCAAACACTCCCTCGCGCGAGATGATCACGGCCGTCTCTCCCAGTGCATGTCGATAGTCGCCGTAGGCCAAAATCATGAGGCACCTTCGTCAGTTGTCGAGAAATTCTGCCAGTCTCTAGAGTCACGACCCAGTCACGTGAACGATCAGCTCCGCGCTTTGAGTCACACGGCGCGCGATGCCGAGTGTCGTGTTCATCAGCGGCTCTCGAGCATGAATGGTTTGTGGTTGTTCTGCGGCTTGCAAACAAGCGAACTCGAAACTCAATGCGCGGTCGTTCTGCGTACACCGCAATTGAGCCGCGGCACCCGTGCGCAACGACTGCACGAGGGTGTTTGTTTCATCGCGCGGTCCCGTCCAGGTGAGTTGAATGGTTCGACCCAATGAGCGAATGAGCGTCGCGGTAACGGATTGGCCAAACCAGGCTTGGGCATGATGGTCGATCGTGACGGTCCAGTGCGTCACCTCGTAAGCATTGCCCGCTACGTGCAAACGCGAGTCGGTAAACACACACGGTGGAGCATGGGATGTGTCGACGCTTGGAAAGCTGCCGGCTGGCTGGGTCGTTTCAGACAATCCGAGCAGCTGCAACTGCAATCGCACGCGCTGGCCGACTCCTCCAGAGATCGTCGCACGATCGACGCAGCATCCTTCGTAGGTGGCCACGTCCGTGACGCGGTCAAGTTGTACCACGCGCTGAGCGAGCGAATCGGTCAGCGTCTCGAGGCTCGGGGTGGCGTGCCCCATGATCCAAGCGAGCAGCGTCTGCAAGTCAGCCGAGCTCGGCGACAGTTCGATGACCCCCGCGACCGAACTCGTTCCTTGGACGACGCGCGAGGCCAACGAACCTGCCATGCCGCACATTCCCCCCGTGTCGATGAGCGAATCGCGGCGGCTCAGCGAGCACGACTCGAACTCGTACCCCCGGCCGACCGGGTTGGTGGTGTCGATCCCCAGTCGTGTCTGATAGCCTGGCAGCATGGTGGTGTCTTTGCTCGCAAATGAGTTAATCGCGGAGTTCGCGGGCCACAAATTGCAACACGATACTCGACTGAAAGAGCCCCTTGGTTGATGCGTCCAACGCGACCACATGCTGAGGCTGCATAGAGCAGTCGTAGACCTCGTTGACTCCGTCGAGCCGACGATGTCGAAACGCCTTGGCAATCGTCTCGCGCCACAACAAATACGTGCCGATCATTTCGGCAATTTGCCCGTTGTCGGCCGCGAGGATCGTGACCTGCACTGGGTAAACCACCTCGTCGCTCTGATTGGTGCCCGCGGTCGTGGGCATTGACTCTGCACCCGCGGGCGTGATGAGGATGCCGGGGAAATCGCGCAGCCCCTGCGTGAAATCGCGCGCCCAGGGCACCTTCTGCAAGACGATGTTGCTCGCAAGTATTCCTTCGAGCGACAAGCCTTGAATGGTCGCCTGGGTTGCCAGCAGGCAGCGCATGTAAAGACTGCGTCGCGGGACCGCCACGAGGTACCCTCGTTCATACTGTCGCCAGTGTGGCCAGAGCAGAGCGGGTTTCATGATAGTGAGTCTCGCGAGAGGAGCCGGCGCCACGAGCGGGTGGCACCGTCGATGACGGCTTGCGTGGTGACGATCACGGCTTCCCCCGCGGCGATGCGATGCGTGGGCTCATCGTGTTTGAACGCGCCAGTGTTGCTGATCGCCACGAGCGCCGTGTTGGCGGCAATCAGTCGAGTGCCGTCCGAGCGACGCGCGACTTCGATCGTGGCGGCGGTGATGCCGTCGGCGACAACCGTGCCATTGCGAAACCAGCACACCGTGTATTCATCACGCGAATTCGTGTTGTCGACCGTCAGTTGGATATCGGCCGGATAGATATCCTCGGACGTGTCGAGCGTCACGCTCCCGGCGACTTGGTCCACCGCGGGAATGGTGACTCCGGTCTGAGTGGCTTGCAACAGCACGCGTCCCGAGGCAAGGTTGAGTTGATTGGCCTCGGAACCGGCCTGCACCTTGCCGCCGTCATGACCGTCATGCAGCCGTTGAGGCGCGTCTTCGCAGCGATGGACGTCCGTATCATCTTCCAGATATACGTCGTAGACAGCGAGCAGCGTCGTGCCCATGTTCACGTGAGCGGTATGCCACCCGACGAGCGGTTCGCTCACGGTGGCCTGGTACAACCCCTTGCGATTGGTCTGCTCGATGAGCGAATCGCCCCCTGGATTGGCGAGCGCGTCGCTGCCATAAGGATACAATTCGAGCGTCAACGACAAACCTGTCGGCGCGCGTAGTTCAACGGGCGTATTGGCCATGATTAGTTACTCCCTCGAATGATGCCGGTATCGACCAGTGCTTGACGAATGGCGCCGAGCAACTGCAGGATTTCGGCGAAGTTGTTGTTGATCGTTGCGTCGTCTCCGCTGCCCGAGACGGCCGACACGGTGCCGTCGACCGTACCGCCGGTCGAATCGGTGAGCGCGGCTTGCGCCGCCGAGGCGGGTTGCGTGACAGGCGTCGCGCCCCAGAAACCCAGCGCGTGGGCGCTGTTTGAACCGATTTGCAATGAGCCCGTGGAATTCGGTATCAGTTGCGACATGGCGACGGCATAGTTGAACACGCCGTTGCCAGAGGTATCGAACGCAAGCACCGGATGGTTGCCTGAGTACAGCACCAGATAGTACGATCCATACACACCGCCGAGCATGACTTCGCCCGTGTTGCCGACGGCCCTGAACGCGGCAGCTTCTTGCGATGCTGATGCGACAAGTGAGATGCCCCAGATGTTCGTCAGGCCTTGGCCTGGGTTTTCAAGGATCAGCCGCGTGTCGTTGTCGTTGATATGCAACGACGCCTGAGGCAAGGAGGTGCCGATGCCAACATGTCCGCTGGCCCCGTCGCGCACGAAGGTGCTTGATGCGCCGAACCCTCCTTGATCGTTGAACTGAATCGCGCCGTTGTTGCCTACCGCGCCGCCCGATAGCGACGGAACGTCCGTCCAGGTGGGCACGCCCGAAGCAACTCGGAGCACTTGGTTGTCGGTGCCGACGGGCAACCGCGCCTCGGTACCGCCACTACGGGTGAGTAAATCTCCGTCCGAGGTCAGTACCGACCGCAGTAGGTACTGGGGATGGTCGTCCTGATCGAGTCCGGACAACTCAGCGTGCTGTGTCACTCCTTCCGCGATACTGGCCCAACTCAGGTGACCTTGTCCGTTGGTCACCAGAACCTGTCCATTGCTGCCGGCCGTGGCGGGCAACACAAACGTCGTGGAGCCCGCGTCCGGAGCGGGTGCCAGACCCACATGGCCGCTGGTCTCGCCAAACAGGCGCAACGCCGCTCCGTTGGAGACGGGCCGAATATAACTGCCGACAAAAACGGTACCTGCCAATTGGGGCATGGAACTGCTCCTTGATACGGTTGTGGGTTAACGCATTTGTGTGCAAGTCACCAGCCACCGGGTGCGACACGTCGCCAAGCGCGCTTGCAGCACGCGCCACCGTGACTGGTCGCTTAAGATCAGCGTGTCGCCGTCGGCCGGCATGACAGGGCCGAGTTGGCTCTGCGGCAAACTGAAACTCGCGTAAGTGCTCTCGACGCCGACTCCGGATGCCGACTCCATCTCGGGAAACAGGACGGGCCCCACTTTGACGCCTTGAATGGCGAGGATTTGCCCGCCGAGCTTGATGAGCGTGGCCGAGTCGAGGTCGTCGATGATTGTGTAGTCGTTTTCAATCGTGTCGCGCAGGCTCATGATGTCGCTCCGCGCGATTGAAATTCAAATGGTTCCGCCGCCGCGATCTGCGTTTCGAGCCGTTCGAGTTGCGTGACATAGCTGTCGAACAATCCTTGCCACGAGACGCTTTGACCATCGATGGAATACGTCGGCTTGGGATCGGCGGTGATCGCGGCCAGGTTTGCCGCCACCTGATCGCGTGTCTGTTTAAGGTGGTCGAGATATGTGGTCATGTTGTTCTGGTCTCCCAAGAAAGTTTCCCGGACTCCCGGCGGTCGACATGCTTGTCGAATCTCGGCTGCGCGAGCCGGCATCAGCTCGCATGCGACCGCCGGATGCCCGTCCCCCACCTCGCTTACGATGCGTAACACTTCACGACGTAGCGCGGATTCATGACGGCCGCGGCGCCTCGTTCGCTGGCTTTGAAGCGCACGACGATGTCGTTGTTGAAATCGGCTTCGCTCCCTTGTGGCGACTGCGCGACCGTGATGGGCCAGTTCTCCATGTAGGCAAAAGCCTTGCGGAAATCGCCCATGAACCACCACTTCTTGGCCAGCGCCGCGTCGACCCCCGCCGCCATGATGCGACGGTACAGCAAGCGACTGTCGTACACTTGGTAGTTGCTCAGCGGATTAGCGCCGATCGTCGTGGTGGCCCCGGCCGCGTACCGCACCGTGGGCGCGTAAAACACCCGTTCCGCCGCGTGTCGGTACGCCGGTGTCACCAGCACCGTGTTGGCCTGGATCAATACCGGCTCGCCGGTTTGCGGATCGAGAATGTCGGCGAACAATTGCTCGGCGGCATCGACATTGCTCCAATCGACCAGTTCGTTGTTGGAACGAACGTTGACCCAGGGGGTCGACGATTGATAGGTATCGTAGGTCGTGCCGTTCCACTTGTAATTGTTCGTCGCACCAATCGCCAAGTCGATGAGCCGCTTCTCGCGGTTGAGACCGAGAATCTCGCCGACCTCAGCTGCCCGGCTGAGCACGAGGTGCGTGCGATCGAAGAAGATGGCCTCTTTGGTGACCGGCACGATGAAGCCGCGCTTGGTCGTGGCCGGCGTCTCGATGTAATCCTCCCCAAAGCCGAGACTCGGATACGGCATGCCCGGCTTCACCTCGGCAATCTCATCGGTGACCTTGGTCACGCCCGGGATTTTCTCGCCATCCAGCCGGGTCGGGATCGTCTCGACCAATTTCGACAGCACGAACGCTTCTTGCGTGTACGATTCCATGATCTTCGAGTACACGATTTGGCCCGTCAGGCTGAGAAACGCCGTCGTGTCGACCGCGTCACCCGCCTCCATGATATTCGCGCTGTCGTTCGAGGCGGGATCGAGCGACCGGAGCCACTCACGTCCGTCTTTCACAAGCCCTTCGGCCAAATCGCGAATGCTGAAGTCCTCGGGCCGCAAATCTTTGATGCGCAGCGCCTCGGCGAAATGAGCCACCGCCCGCGCCGGGCCTTCGAGTTCGTAACAACGCTTGAGATCGCGATACTTGATCGTTGTAGCCATTGAGTATTTCCTCTTCAAAACAGAATGTTGAATTGACTGACTCCAAAACAGCTCGGCTTTAAGCCGCAGCCTGCGGACCCCCTCGCATCACCGTGCTCACGATGTCGACCAGCACGCGCGTGCCGGCCGGCTGAACACGATGCGCGCAGCGGCCAATGGCCAAATGGGCCGTGGCGACGTTGACCACGTGTTGGTTTTCCAGCGTCCCGCCGCTCGATGGATTGACACCGAGCAGTTCGCCCACCTCATGCGTGCCGCTGGGGCTGTTGAACTCGAACACGCCGGTGGTGGCGACTCGAATCGCCTCGGTGTCGCCGGCCCGACTGCGCTGCATCGCCACGCCGGCAAACCGATCGTGGAACCAGCCCTGATTGTTGGCCGTCGAGCCTTGATCCTCGACCGCGCCCGCCGGCTGGGCGTTGTTGGTGTCGAGATACACCAGGTCGCCAATTTCAATCACCGTGTCCGACAGCACCGGAATCAATACCGGATTCGTCTCGCCATATCGCCAACGCATTGCATCTGCCATGATCTCGCCCTCCTAAAGGTATGGTTGAAAACAGACGTGTCAGTTCTTGATCGCGATGGCCCGCACAAACGCAGCCGTGTCCATCGGTTCCAAGTCTCGTTCGCCAAACATCGCTTGCTCACGACTCAGCGGAGCGTGCCTCGCGAGGCGCGGTTGATCCGACGCGCCGCGCACCGACTCAATGAGCCGCGTGCGATCTTCGATCAACTGCCGCAGGGCCGCTTCGCTCTTGGCGTCGAACAGCGCCGCCACGAATGCCTCGCTCACGATCGAGCGCGACCAACGGTCGGTCGCGTCGAGCGATGGCAACGCATGCTCGGAGAGCAATCGTTGAATCTGCTGTCGCTTGGTCGCCACGGCCTCGACGGCCCGCAGTCGATCGAGTTCGCCGCGCGCGGCGCGCAATTCACCCTCGACTTGTTCCCGCAGATTTGCGACCAGATCGGGACGCAGCGTGGCAAGCTGTTCGCCGGTGGCCTCTTGCAAAGAGACCTGCGGCGTTGCGCTCGACATCGTGTCCGCGTTGTGCTCGAAAAGCCCGTGCGTGGTGGCCGGATCGGCCACCAAATCGACGCTGTTCACCTTGATGATCGCCTCGACGGTGGCGCGATCGTGTTGGCGCGTCACCCGGGCCTGCACGTTGTGCGAGAACCCCACGTTCTCGGCCGCATGTTCGGCATCCCAAGCGAGCTGTTCGGCCAAGGCATGCTTGGGGTTGAAGTGCAGATCGCCGAACAGTCCCTCGCCGTCGCGCCATTGAACGTTGCGCACCACGCCCAGGCGGTCCTGGTAGTCGCGTGGCGCGGCGGGATTGCCGCGCGGGTGATTCACGTTCACCTTGGCTCCCTCGTACAACGGCGCAGCCGCCTCGAGGGCCGCCGCGGAATAGACGCGGCCGTTACGCGATTCCAAGCCGAGCACTTTGACGCCCCGAATCATGGACGCCTCGCGATCGACTCGCATCTGCACGCCGCGTGAGCTGAAATACTCTTGCAGTGTTTCGGGCATTTCGATTCTCCTTGGACAAATAAAAAAGCCCTGCGGCCCAACTCGTTTTCGAGTCGCGCCGCAGGGCTTGTGCCGATACCTGACGGTGTCAGGCTCGCAGCAATACCACAACGATCAATGCAGGTCTCACGCCTTAGCGTTCGACCTTCTCTAGCTGTCGACGAACATGTTGAATCGTGCCGTCTTGCACCGCCACCTCGACCTTGGCCGTGCCGTGAAATCCACGGCGAAGAACGTCTCGCAGCAACTCCTCAAGAGCCTGCCGCGCGAGTTCCTGTCGGGTCTGATTGATGTTGCTCAACTGCACGTTCATCATGATGCGCCAAGATTACTGATGTAGGTGGCCAAACTCAAGAAACAAAATTTCCAGATTGTTGCTGCTCGTCTCTCGACCCCGCAGCGCGGTACGAATCGATGCCGGCTTGCTCACGCGCATAGTCAAGGCCGAGCATCTGGGTCCAGGTCTGCGGCGACAAGATGCCCGCCTCGAACGCGATCCGCTGCGTCTGTGCCTCTTGCAGCTTGTCGCGCACGTCCAACGACGGCGCCACGATCGCAATGTGTACCCGGTCGAGTGTGTCGGCCGGGAGGAGGCCGTGCGCGATCGCGTGTTCCACGACGCACCGCAAGATGGTTTCGTCCCACTCAATCAATTGTTGTTGCAAACGCTCGAACATGCGGACCGCGGGGCCCTCGGCCACCATCGTCGAGGCGTAGTTGGCGTTCGACGCATCCGAACTCAGCATGAACTCGGGCATCACGAGCCGCGCCGCGATCGCTCGCAACTCGGCTTGCAACACCGTGACATAACGCCCAGCGTCGATGGCCGCGACGGGGAAATCGTATTCCACGTCGGCATGCGCATCGAGGATGGTCCCCGGTCCGTAACGATGAACCGACGACGGTCGAGCAGAGGGCGAGACGCCTGGCGCATCGGCCTGTTGACTGACAAACTGCTGCACGCTTCCGCGCGAGCTGCGATGCCGTCGAATCAAGGCAATGGCCGACTGAATCTCGGCCACGACGCTCATGTTGCGGAGCAGTTTCTCGGCCCGCCGCAGATTCTTTCGGACCGCGTAAAACAGCGGCAAACCGCGTTTCACGTTGCTGTCGACGTTGGCCTTGCGATGCTGGATCTCAAGGGCCTCGACATACACGCCGTCGACGTAATAGCCCAGTACGTGCTCGACGTCGAGCGGGTCCGTGTGGATGCCGAAACTGCACTGCGGATCACCGCCACGCTCCGGCGGACTCGCGACCTGCGACGGCTCCACGAATCGCACCTGCGTGCTGCCGTCGGGAGCCCTGAACAGCCGCACGAACGCTTCTCCATCGCGATCGACGCGCAGGACGAGTTCCTGTTGCCGTCGATGCCACTGGTTGGCGCGCAAGAACTGATCGATGATGCGTTGCGCCTCCTCGACCAGATCGTTGTTGTCGGTCAGGTTCGGCAACGATTGCACCCGATAGCTGTGTCCGCTGCCGACCAGATAGCTGATCCGATTCTCGTGACCGTTGATGGCATACTCGTTGGTCAGAGCCAGCGCGCGGCACTGCCGACGGATCTCACCGAGGTCCTGTTCGCTGTGCAGCGGAGAGCGTCCCGAGTTGAACGAGTCGAGCGAGCCCAGTTGCGACCAGCGCTGGCCATCGTCGTCGTACAATGCGTCGCGCGGGTCGACCAGTTGATCGATCCATTGATCGCAGGCCTCGAGCAGTCGCGATTCAATGCGTTGCCACGATGCGCCGCCCTGAGGCGTGTCGGTTACGTGATTCATCATGCACCTCTAAAGATTAAATGACCTGTTAAACAGACAAATTAAAGCGGGCACCCAAGCCATCGCTGGGCACGTCGCCGTGAAAGAGTTCAGTGGCCAGGCGAATCGCCATTTCGAGCGCGTCGGGGCCATCGTCATGATCGGCGAGCGGAAACTCCCTGAGTTGCTGCACCAACATTCGCGTGCCGGGCGAGCGCTGCTTGAATTTCAACCGTCGATTCGAGAGGTACGGTCCCAACCGCCGCAGGCGAACAACTTTCGAGATTGTGTTGTGCATCAGCCACGGTTGAGCGCCATGCAAATGAGCGCGCTGAAACTCGTCGACGAACAATCCGCCCAGCAACTCCTGAAATTGGTTCGCCTCGATCCCAAAGGCCTGCGGTTGAAAAGCGCGGTAGATGGCCACGCCGTCGCTGACCATCTGGGGTGTCGGGCGACGAGCCAGGTCGGCCTCGACGTACAAGACCCCGCGCGCGTCGATCCCCAGCATCACGTAAGCCGAGTAGTCACCATGCGATGCGTCGCTCCCCTTGCTCGGGTCGAGCGCCAGCACCTTGAGCTTTAAGCACGCGGGCCACTGCTCGAACCAAATCTCTGGATCGAAATACGCCTCAGGCCATTCACACGCCTCGCTCAGGATCGGCGTGCCTTGCTTCTCGCGCTCGAAGGCCGACCGGCCTCCTTCCACGCGCATTCGCATGAGCGTGTACAAATCCTCCTCTTCGGGCCACAGCAGCTCGGCCCCCTGGTCCATCGCGGCGCGATGCTCGTCATAAAACGCCTGAGCCTGCGCGCTCGTGTCGTCGTGGTCGACATCCGCGTACAACGACTCCCACTGCTGCCACAAGTCCATGTTGTCGGGCCAGCGTTCAATCGCCCGAAAGACCTGTGACTTCCAGCCGGGTGTGCGATCCAGCTCCAGCGCCAGCGCCTCGCTATGCAGGGCCGTCGCCAGATGGATGACGTTGGTGTGTTGAGTCCCCGCGCGGAGCAAGGCACCGTGGAACCATTGTCGCGACCGGTCGCGTTGCTCCGCCGACTCGATGTTCTGATCGTTCTGCAAGTCGTCGGCGATGATCAGCGTTGGCCGGTAAGCACCGCAACGTCGGCCACGAATCCGCTGCCCGCTGCCAAAGGCCTCGATCACGACACCGTTGTTGAGCATGATCATGTGCTGCGACCACGGCGACCCGCGCCCCGTGGCCGTTGGGTAGTCGGCGGCCAGCGCGGCGTTATCGATCAGTTCGGTCTTGATGTTTTGCAGATGATTGCAGGCTTGGCCAGCCGTGTCGGACACGATCCAGATGTAGGGTTCGGCTCCGGTGAGGGCCAATCGCAACGGCCAGGCGAGTGAGCCGACGGTCGACTTGGCCGACCCGCGCGGACCGATTACGTTGAGTTTGTTGCCGCGATGTTGTTGCAAAAACATGAGTTGCTCGTCGAGCCAGCGGTGCATGCGCGACGGCTTTCGGCTGAAGTGATGGGGCAAGTAATGTTGCGCCCACGCAATGAGCCCGCGTTGATCGTCGGCCGTTGGTCGTGGTGGTTGCCAATGGCGTGATAGTCGCCGGTACAAGGTCCGCGCCAGCAGCGAAGCATGCTGGGCGGACATGCCGCTGGCAACAAACCAACGGCTGGCCGAGTGCTTACGGGGCATCATGTGCTCCTCGGGCCGAGGGTGTCCGGCGTTTTGCTCTCGCCCCTGGGGTGGGCGCGGCTTCCTCGTCGACGCCTATCGTCTCGATCAATTCCAGCAAGCGATCCAGCACCCGCTTGCGCTGCGCAAGGTCGGTGACTTCGGCGGTCACGACCTCGGCGAAGTTGCGGAGTACTTCGGCAAATTGTCGCGGCGACAGGGCCAGGGGCCGTCGCGGGGCATAGCGGTCCGGATACATCCGTTCGAGCGCCCAGGCCGCGGCCCGCCAGTACTGTTCCTTATTGGCGGCGGCACTGATTCGCTGCAAAAATACGAGTTCATGTTTCGACTCGGCGCGGAGCATGTCGGCGGCGAATTCGGCGTTTCTTTCGGCCGTGCGTCGAATCGTGTCGACGGAGCAACCGACGTAACGTGCCGCCAAGGAACGGCTGCCGCCAACGGCAATGATCGTGCATACCTCGTGCAGTCGTTCTTTGTCGAGCTTGGGCTTGCATGCGGCCATCGACTTTTCTCCTAAGCGGTGGTCGCGGCGGGGCCCAGGTACTCGAACGACGCCACGGCGCGCCCCTGCGAGCCTTTGTAGCCGGGCGCAAAACGCCCTGATCGACGCGAGCCGTTCTTCATCACCCGGACCGTTCGCCACTGGGGCGAGCGCTGACAATGCGCGAGCACGGCCGGGTGACTCGCCGTGATACTCATGCGTTTGCCGTCTGCTTTTTGCACTTCGCCCACGCACTCGATGAATCGCATGCCAATGCCCAAGCCTTGGTAATCAGGCAGCGTAACCACACGACTGATACGCCAATGCCCCTTGGCGCCAATCAACGGTAACAGGGCGCAAAAGGCAACGGGCTCGCCGTTCCAGAGCGCCAAATAACACTGCGCGCTGGGATTGAGCGTACTGCTCAGATAGTGATGACGCGCAAACAAGCTCCACGCACGACTGCCGCAACGAACGACTTCGAGGGTGACGCTCGGTCGCCGAAGACGCCTCCGGTTGCAATCTCCCACCGCCATATCGATCATCCAATCCGGTTCGAGCCATTCGGCGATGTCGTAATGACACGTCACCGCGACGAACCGGCAGGGCAATTGCCCGGCGCGAATTCCCTTGGCAATCGCCGCCGATCCGCAGCGGGCAACATTGCGATCGACGACGCTGGTAAACTCATCGTAGGCCACGAGCGGTGGTGGATCGGCGGGCGACAAAAAACCACGTCCCAGGGCACGCGCCAAGTCGCAGCGGAACTGTTCGCCTCCGCTGAGCACGTGATACGGCTTGATCCACGACGGCGGCGAGCTGAAGCCCACGGCCGTGAACAGGCTGGTGATCTGCTTGATCGAGAGTTCTCCCATGCCATCGACGACCGCTCGATCGGCGGGCCAATCTGGACCGTCGTATAAATCTCCGCCAAAGAGATGCTTAGCCAGCGTGCTCTTGCCGCTTCCCGACGGGCCCACGATCAGGCCAAGCTGCCAAGGAACGTCCAGATCGGGCGTCGTGACATGAAACTGCTGCGCCGCCTTCTGGGCGATCGGCACGTCGAACATGCCACTCACTTGTTGCACGCGAAACGAATCGTAGACCGGGCAACTGACATGGAGATCGATCGTCGCCATCGTGGGTTCTCCCCTTACATTGTCAGCACGCGCACGTGCAGGTTCTGATTTTTAAGCTGATCGTAGACCGACTTCTGCTGGACCTCGTCGACGCACTCGACGACGACCTGAAACAACGGCTTGAGATCGATCTCGTCCTGTTCCTGAGCCGTGAGCCGATGGATCGCGCGCTGCGCGTCGTGCTGCAACTCAGCGAACATTGCCTGAATGGCTTCGTCCTCAGCCTGGGTATGCTGCAACAGCTCGCTGAGCATCTGTCCGTTGGTTTCGGCCAAGGCCGCGAGCGGATCGTGCAACGCGAGCAGCTTGTCCGCTTCGGCGGCGCTGAGGTCGAGAATCAACACCGGGACATCCATGTCCGGTGTTGACTCGGCCCGCAGGTGACCATCGATCAATTCGTAGCTACCGTCTCCCAGCTCGCGCACCAGCAGTGCGTCGGCATAGCCGATTTCGGCGAGGACCCCCTGCATGAGCTGCCGTTGACGCTGTGGATGCTCGCGCCAATTGCGTGGATGCGCGCGCAATTGACTGGCCGGCACACGTCGCAGTTCGCGAATTCGGTCACGGACAAAGGTCATGAGAGGTTCCTCGCCGAAAGGTTGGCTAGCCGACGTTGACTACATGCTCCTAACAACATGGCGGCGGAGACGGGGACAGTCTCCAGCCATTTTGTTAGACGCTCTAAAAACGGAAGCGCGAGAACGATCGTTGCACGCTGAATGCCGGCGCACGCTGTGACCGAACGGTTTGACGCTGCACCACGCGCTGTTGCACCAACTGAGGGGCAACAACCACGGGCGCGGCAACAAACGCCGGTGCCAACAACGTCGGCGTCGCGCAAGCCGGGCTTGCAAAACCCACGCTCGGCGCGACGGCATACGGCGACACATTCACGACTCCGAACGTCGCGACCGGAATCGAGGCTGCTGGGCACGCCTCGCTCGCTCGCGCACCACACACCATCACGACGAAAACAACGGCTAAGAAGACTCGCATGACACACCTCCTGAGATCATGACATCGATCGAACATTAGTACGCCAAATTGCGTGGTAGCGCAGCCCACGTGCGGATGATTTGAAGTTCAGCCTCGGTGAGCTTGGCGCGACCCGCCGGGGGCATTTGCGGCGCGTTGCCGCTGATCGCTTCGAGAATCACATGCCGGGGCAGCTTGTCGAGCAACCGCCCGTCGGGCTGAAAAAACGTCTGCTGACCTTGCGGGTTCGTCGCCCCATGACAAACCGCGCAATGCCGGGTGAGAATGGTATTGGCGTCCGGCTGGGGGACCGTGGGGAGCGAGGCGGGACGTTCGTGGCTCGCGACCGGCGAAAATGCCACCGACTCGCGAACGCTGTACAGCACACTCGGGTAACTGATGGTGGCGACCGGCACCGCGACCGGCACGGCAAATGGGACAATCGCCAATGTTGGCACGTCGACATGTTGCACCCGACAAGGCGCACCGGCCCAAGCCAAAAGGGTTAACCAGGACCATAGCCCGAACGAAATCATGGCACGACGCAGGAACATCATCGGAATCTCCTTGATTATGGGTGTGACGTTGAACAGAACGAGGCGACGCGCAGCGCGGCCTCGGCAAAGCTGGCCTCCCATTGCTGACGTTGCACGGCAATCGCTTGGGTCAATGCCAGCAGCACGGGGTCATAGGATCCGCGCAGGGCGTTGCCCAGTTGTTGCTCGTTGACCCCGAGTTCGACGGCCGCCACGGTGGTTGTGACCGGTTGATCGGCATAGGCGGCAATCATTTGCCCCAAGAGCGATGCGATGTCACGGCTGGTGCGTCCGCTTGTGCATAGTGCGACCGCTTCGGCGTAGTCGTCCCGATCGCGCTGCAATCGTTTGTCCAAGTGCGTGAGATAAAACGCCGCGAAGCGTTCCGCATGCTCAGGTCGCTCAAAACGTGCTTCGAGCGGTTCGCGCACGAGCTGCCGTTGATCGTTGGCCACGGGGCGCAAACCGTCTTCCACATGACAACGCACGCAGGAGACCATCGGAACCACGATGCCTGATCCCTTGGGATCACTCGTGTCCTTGGCGATCACATCGGGCACGCTGGCCTGTCGCTCGCCTTGATTGTCGAACAGCGCGTACAGATGCAGGCCGTTTTTCTTGGCGACGATGTACTCGCCGGCATCGAACACAAACGCGAACGGATTGCGGAGCGGGTCGCGCTCGGGGGTTGAGGCCTTGACATCGTACGTTTGCCAGACGCCCCCCAACGGTCCTTGGCGGCGCACAATCCGGCGGACCTTAAAGGTCACGCGCGAGAAGATCATGTTCGCCCCTTCATCGGCGTGCAGCTTGTCGATCGTGTCGAGATCGATCCCCAATAGCTTGAGAAACTCGGCTTCATGGCGCGGTATACCGGCGAGTTCGTAATACAATCCCTCGTCGAGCGTGGTCGTTGCCAGTGTCAGAAAGTGATCGGCGCGCAGCAGAGCTCCGCCGCTGTGAGTGCGCTGCCGCAGTGTGGCTGCGGCGGCAAGATCGAGCCAGCCTCCGTCGGTGTACACTTCGGACGTAATCGGCTGAGAGGATTTTGATGAGCGGTCCGTCTTTAGCACGCGCGTCCGCAAATGCCAGTACGGGTCGCGACTTGCCGCCGACTCCCAAACCGCCGCGGGCAAGCCATACTGCCGGAGCGAGATTCGCAACAACCGGCCGCTGGTTCCATCCACGACGAATGGCCGCGTCAGCGTCGCCGAGCGACTTACGCTATTGAGCACAAACGATGTTACGTCGGTCGCCGCGCCACGCTGCTCATCTGGCACGTTGTAGAGCGACAAATAGCGCGTGAATGGCTGTTCGTCTGTCGGCACGTGAAGACACAGGTCCTCGACCGCGGCGTGCAGCTCACTCGCCGGTCCAGGAGCCGCGAAGTCTCCGACAAACGCACAGGCAACGATCAGCAGTGTTTTCATCAGACTTGGCATGGGTTAATGACAGGGCGTTGCGATGAGTCCACAGGCAACCAATGAATGTGACGGAGTATCGCGCTAACCACGCGTCGAATGGCTGATGCTTTTCGCCACTTCGTTCAGAGCCGTGACGATCGCCAGATGATCTGTGTGCCGCTGCTGTCGTTCGGCGGCCAGTTCGTGATACAAGGCCTCGCGCTCCGATCGGCTCTCGCCACGCAGGTCGGCCAACTCGTCGCGGAACGCCTCGACGAGCGTCGGGATCGTCTTGGAAACGGTATGCCAGGCGTACCAGCCCAACACCGCCGTGGCGGTCAAATTGCTCATGTCGGGAATCGAAAATGTTTCCATGTTGCTCCCCTCGCTTGCGGTTTGCCGCGCGGTCCATTGCCTGAGCGCGCAAAAAAAGCCCGCCATGGGACATTCCCACGACGGGCTCTTTGGATACCTGTGTCAGTCAGGCTCTCTCGATACCACGTTCAACGCGGCTCATGGTATCGGCGCGGCTGGCCTACTTTCAAGCCGCAAAATTACTGCGGCGAGCCGGGCTCTGGGCGGCCGGCAAAGCGGCCGGGCTGCCCCCCCTCGAACACGCTGAACTCGGCCCAGATCGGCATGTGGTCCGATACCTCCAGCGCCAGCTCTTGCGTGATGTTGAATTCACGCACCAGATCGACCACTCCGCTGCGACCCATGAACTCCGTCGTGGCGCGGCGATCGAACAAGCAATTGTCGTAGGTGTGTGTATGCCGCGTGTTGGTCGGGATGCCCGCAATCGACCAGGTCATGTAGGGCAACTGTCCCAGCTCGCCCAGGTGACGCTCATCCGCGTTGAGGTCGCCGAGCAGAATCACGTCATCCTCGTAACGGCCGTCGTTGCGGACGGCGCGAAACACGTCGTCGAGCACGTTCACCTCGCGTTGCGCCTCGTCGGGATCGGTGTGGATGTCGACCAGCGTGAAGGTAAAGGCCTGTTCCGGCGTGGCAATCCGCGCCCGAAAGCCGGCCACAAACGGCTCGCGATGCAGCAGGTCGTCCGGGTCGTTTACCGTGTAGAGCGACTCGCGATCCAGTTCGATCGTTGCCGTGTTGAACACATACGCGTACTGTTCTTTGCTGACCGTGCGTCCCAACCGAGGGCCGATGACGTAGTCGTAGCGATGGCCATCGGCGTTGATCATCTCGACGAATCGCGGCAGGATGTCTTGCCGCTCGGAGCGAATCTCTTGAATGGCGACGACATCGAACGAGCGAACGACCCGGGCGAGAATACTCGTCAGGTCGGGCCGACTGATCTTCTGCTCGCCAAAGACCTGAATGTTGAACGACGCGATGCGGATCGTGCCATCGCGGCGGTCGGAGAGGTTGGCGTTGGTCGTGGAGGCCGGAGGCGCGTTCGGCACGCTGGGCATCAACCCGCTGTCGACCAAGCTGCGGCGGATGTTGCGCACCGGCCCGATGTCGATGTCGTAATACAACGACGTCCCCGCGAAAAGCAACATCGCCAAGATCGAGAGTTTGACGCGCGACACGGACCCCTCCTTGGGTTTTGTTCCGGCATGAAGCGACTGCGCCGAGCACCATTCGAGCAACGGGCTAGTGCGAGTCGCACGTGCCTGTGGCGTTCGTGGCGGTGTTCCCCGTCGGTAACACAGCGAAATAGACGCTCCACACCCGCGAAACGCGCTCTAAAGATAGCGGCGTCAGCAGCGCAACTCCAGGTCAGTTGTGCCTCTGCACACTGGACTACTAGCAGTGCTAGCGACGCGCCTCGCGCACCAGATGTCCCAGCTCGGGAATGATGAGTTGCTCCATCGCCAGTTGCACGGCGGCCGGTGAGCCGGGCATCGTTAGCACCACCGTCTGGCCGATGAGCCCCCCCACGGCGCGGCTCAACATCGCCGCGGCCCCAATCTGCTGATAACTCAACATTCGAAACAGCTCGCCGTAGCCATGTAGCGCTTTGCTGAACAGTTGGCTGATCGTCTCATAGGTCTGGTCGCGGCGGCTGATCCCCGTGCCGCCGGTCGTGAGCACCGCGTCAATGTCGTCACGCTCGACCAAGCGCGCCAGCAATTGGCGCATCGACTCGGGCTCGTCACGTATGATCTCGCGCGCGACGACGAGGTGTCCCGCCGCCACGAGCCGATCGACAACCCCTTGGCCACCCGTATCATTGTCCAAAGTACGCGTGTCGCTGACCGTGACCACGGCACAGCGCACCTGTCGAGGCGATTGAGCTCGATGCTCGGCCGTGGATGGACTGGTCATCACAATTCTCCGGAATAAATGGGCTCAAAAAGCCACGCGGGGCCGTCCGTGGCGGCCTGGCCCACGACAAAACAGGCCAGATCTCGATTGAACTCGCCGATTCCAGCCAACTATACTAAATAGGCAAGGATTGGTCAGTCCTTCGACGCGGAGCCGCGTCAGTTCATCTGCACAAGGTAGTTCATTGATCCGCGGGCTGCTACTTGCCGTGTTTTGCCTGTTGCTCGGCACACTCGACGTGCGCGGCGATGTGTTCATCTTTGAACTCGCCGGTGGCGGTCGCATCGAGGGTGAATGGGTCAACCGCCTCGAACAGCCGCGCAAGAACTACATCATCAAGACCGAACTGGGCGAGATCACCCTGCCTCGCGAACAGATTCGCAAACCGCCGCTGATCCGTTCCACGGCCGCGATCGAACTCGACAAGCTGCGGCATGAGTATCCCGACACCCCTGCAGGTCAATGGCAACTTGCCGAGTGGTGTAAAACCAATCGCCTGATGGACGATCAAAAGCGTTTCATGCAGCGCGTAATCGAGCTTGACCCCGACCACGAAGCGGCCCGTCGGGCATTGGGCTACAACAAATACGATGGCCAGTGGAAGACCTACGAGCAAGCGCAGCTCGACAAGGGGCTGATTCGCTACAAAGGCAAATGGATTTTACCCCAGGAACGTGAAAACATCGAGCAAGACGAAAAGTCGGCCGCCCAGTCCAAAGCCTGGTTCGACAGCGTGAACAAGTGGCGCGACTGGCTTGTCGGCTCGCGCAGCGACGAAGGCAAACATCAGTTGCTCGCAATCAAAGAGCCGACGGCGTTCAGCGCCCTCAAGCGGCTCTTGGAGTCCGATCCCGACGCGCGCGTGCGGATCGTGTGTGCCCAGGCCATGGCCAACATCGGCAACCAAGGAGCAGGCGGAGCGTGGAGATTGCTCGCCACGCGCGCCCTCGAAGACAGCCATGACGAAGTCCGGCTCACCTGCCTCGACTACCTCGATGACGAAAAACACCCTGAGGCGCTGAAGCTGTTTCTCGATTCGCTGCGCAGCACTGACAACGTCACGGTCAACCGCGCGGCCGTCGCTTTGCAGCGGCTCAAAGACCCCTCGACCGTCCTGCCGCTCATGGATGCCCTGGTCACAAAACACAAACGTCTCGTCGCGGCCGGCACGTCGCCAGGGAGTACGACTACCTCGTTCAGCCCGCAACTCGGCGGCGGATTCAGCACCGGCGGGGGTGGACCCGTTTACACGGTCGATGTGATCCAAAACCAAGCGGTCCACGACGCGCTGTTTCAAATCACCGGCGTGAGTTTTGGCTTTGACGTGGCCAGTTGGAAACGCTGGCACGCCTCGCAGCGGCCCTCCCCTGCGATCGATGTGCGACGCAATTGATCACAACCGCCATGCCTTAGCGACGCAGCACGCCATCCGTCGGCACGCGCGCATCATAAACACTCTTCCGCCCCCCAGGCACTGAAGGGCTTGGCGTCGCCGCGGCGACGGGCGAATTGTCGCGGCTCCATTCCAGCAAGATCTGCCGTCGCTCGGCCGGTGCCATGGGGACCGTCGGCACAAGCGACTTCGTGACGGTCGAAGGGGCGGGAGCGGTGGTGGCCGCGGCATACCAACCATTGGGCGTCACGGGTGTCCGCTCGATCGGGATCAAACGCCCCGCCGGGACAACGTCGCGCGCGGCACTCACGTTCGCCGGCGGATCGGCGCTCTGGCCGCGATAAATCACCCCGCTCGTTGGCTTGCTGTTGTCAACCAACAGCGTCGCTTTCGGCTGCTCGCTCATGGCCGGCGATCCCTGGCGAACCCAATCGAGCCAAGTTGCTTGCAACTGGGCGAGGTTGCTGTAGCCGTAGAACGAACGAGTGGTCGCGATCCAGTCGTTCGTCTTCAGGCCTTGACCCACGAAGTCGATGTATTTGCGCTTGCCCCCTTGAGCCAGCAAGAAACTGGCCAGCGAGTGCCCTTGGGCATATAGCGGGAGAATGTCGCGCGGATACTCGCGCATCGCGAACATCTGGCTGAACGAAATGCCCCGGCCCGTCTGCAAAAATTGCACGAGCAGCTTCTGCTGCTTCTGACGCTCGCTGGGATGCTCGACCGTCGTGCATGCCCCTTCGTCGGCCCAGCGTGGCAACGGCTGACGAAAGTGGCTGGCGAAGATCGTGTGCGTCACTTCGTGCGGCAACACCGAATCGAGCACGCGATCGAGCGGCCCTTGGATGTTCATCTGCCAACCAAACACTTCCCCCTGATCGAACATAAAGCTCGTCGCTCCCCCCGCGCCCAGATGCGACCCGATCTCGACCGTCACCGGACAAGGACGCGCCCAGTTGGGCATCGGTTTGCCCAGCCACTCGACCGAGAGTTCCTGGCGAAATTGTTCGGCCTGCTTGCCAACCTGCTGCGCGATTTCCGCGGTCGGCGCGGTCACGACAAAGTTCGGCGTGCGATGACTGGCCCCGAGTGACACGACCACCGCGAGAGCCAGCAGGGCTCCACGCAACGACGACGCTTCCATGCGATACTCCAGTTTCCTGTGGCGGGGGGCAGGAATGGCCGAGTCCTTTCGGCCGCTTTCATTCGAGTCGGGGAAGTTACCCGAGTCCCGCGCCAACTCCTAGACCGGTTTTGCCTCCGCGACTGCTGGCGCTAGCAGCCCGCCGCCAGCATCGGCCCCTTTTCTTCGTGGCGAGCGTCGGCCAAGATGTGGGGGCCACCAACGCTACTCCCTCGACGAACCTCGAAAGCCCCTGTGTCATGGATAAACGTAAAATTCTCGTCCAACTCGATACCGATCCCCAATGCAGCGTGTTCGATGGCGTCGTCGCGGTCGACTCGGGAGTCGATTTCTTGTTTCGTCACTCGGCCGTCACGCCCCAAAACGTCGTGGCGCTCGTGCATGGCGCAATCTTCACGCGCAGCCCGGACGACCTGAAGAACACCGCCCTGTTCATCGGCTCGACCGACGTCGTCGCGGCCGAAGCGGTCTTAAAGACCGTCCGTAAAACGTTCTTTGGACCGATGCGCGTCTCGGTGATGTTCGACCCCAACGGAGCCAACACGACCGCGTCGGCCGCGGTGCTCGCGGCAGCCAAACATCTCACGCTCGCCAACACCACGGCTCTCGTGCTCGCCGCGACCGGGCCCGTCGGGCAGCGCATCGTCCGCCTGCTCGCGCGCGCCGGCACCAAGGTACGCGTCGCCTCGCGCAGCCTCGAACGCTCGCAACAAGTCTGCCAATCCGTCAGCGCTCAGGTCGCGGGCGCGCAACTCTCGGCCGTCGCCACCTCGTCGGCCGACGACACGGCGCGGGCCCTCGACGGAGCCGAGGTCGTCTTCGCCGCGGGCGCTGCCGGCGTCACGCTCTTGCCCCTCGCCGTGCGTCAAGCCGCCGCAGCGCTCAAGGTGGCCATCGATCTCAATGCGGTTCCCCCGATGGGCATCGAGGGGATCGAAGCCTTCGACAAGGGGGTCGAGCGCCACGGCGTGACCGCCTACGGCGCGATTGGTGTCGGCGGCACCAAGATGAAGATCCACAAGGCCGCCATCCGCGAACTGTTCACCAGCAACGACAAGCTTCTCGACGCCGAAGAACTTTACTCCATCGGCCAACGCTTGTAGTTGCGTGGTTCACTCCCACCTTGAGCCCCCGTCGATAGGACCGCAGGTCCGTACGCCGGGGGTTCTTCTGATCCACGTTGCCCCTCAAGGCTACTTCAGCAACATCAACAACCGCACCAACAGCCCCAGCGCGCCAATTCCCGCCACGAACCGCACGACGTTCCGCCGATACCGTCGCCGGTCGCGGCGCTGGGTCCATTCGTCGTCCACTTCGTTGGGCAACATCCCCACGGGGTTCCGCTGCATGGGTTGCGGTGGAACAAATGGCGCGGCAACCAGTTGAACGGGCGGTGGAGCCATCACGGTCGCGGCCACGGGAGGAGCGATGGGCATGGCCATGCCCTGAATGGGTGGCGCGGGGATGGCGATCGGCGGCGGCTCGACCGTCTTGCTCGGCACAGGTGCCGCGCTCACGCTGTCGCCGGGCGGCATCACCAGCCCTTGCCTTCCACAGGCCGGACACTTGACATGTTGACCCGACATTGACGCATCGAGCTGCGCCTCGCGGCCGCATTGCGCACAACGGTGTGAAATCCAAACCATGATCGACTCACGCCACGACAATTCCTCGCGGCGACGATTATACTATCGGTCACCGTCGTCTGACGACCCATGAGCCCATCGAGATACCCCAGCCGTGGCCGAACACACTCGCGAACGACTCCCGCCCGGCCAGCAATGGGTCGCGGCCGGTAAATGGCCCTACCTGGGCGAACGAGCGCCGCTCGATACCCCAGCCCCTTGGACCGTGGAAGTCGCGGGGCTTGTCGCTCGACCGCAACGTTTTACGCTCGACGACCTGCGCCAGTTCCCCTGGGTCGAGCGGACCGTGGACATCCATTGCGTGACTCGCTGGTCGCTCCCGTCGGCCCAGTTCGGCGGCGTCCGCTTGACCGACGTGCTCGCGGCGGCCGGGGTCGACGAGCGCGCCCGGTTCGTCTCGTTCGTCGCCCGCACCGAGCGCAACCACAGCACCTCCGTGCCGCTCGATGTACTGCACAGCGTCGATGCCCTGCTGGTGCTCGAGTATCAAGGGGCTCCATTATCGAGCAATCATGGTGGCCCCGTTCGGGTCGTCGTGCCCGAACGGTATTTCTACAAGAGCCTCAAGTGGCTCGCCCGCATTGAGGTCTTGGAGCAGGACCGACTCGGCTATTGGGAGGCGATGGCCGGCTACCATAACGAGGCCGACCCGTGGCGCGAGCAGCGTTTTATGGCGTCGCAACTCAGCAAGCAGCAAATGCAAAAGCTGCTCGACACACGCGACTTTGCCGGTCGAGACCTGCGGGGCCTCTACGCCGTCGGACATGACCTGGCGGGGCTCGACGCGCGCGGAGCCGTGTTGCGCAACGCCGATTTCTCCGACGCGATCTTGCAGCACGCGCGGTTCGACAAGGTGAACCTGACCCTCTCGCGCATGCGCGGCGCCGATCTGCGCGGAGCGTCCTTCAACGGGGCCGACCTCGAAGGGGTCAACTTTGTCGGAGCCGACCTGCGTGGCGTCGACTTCCGCGGCGCGTCACTCGTCGCCGCCACGTTCAGCGAGCCCGGCCAACACGCGCTCATCGATCCGACGACCCAGTTCGAGCCGGCTCGCTGGGAGCATTTGACCCCCGATCAACTCACGTTTTTGCAACAGGCCACTCAATAGCTTCTTCCCTCGGACATATCATGACCCAACCCACCGTGGCCATTCTTGGCGCGAGCGCCGATCGAGCCAAGTTCGGCAACAAGTCGGTCCGCGCTCATCTGCAGCAAGGCTATCAAGTGTTCCCGGTCAATCCGCGCGGCGGCACGATCGAAGGGCTCACCGTCTACCGCACGCTCACCGAAGTGCCGGTCGCTGCGCTCGACCGTATCAGTGTGTATCTGCCGCCGGCACTCACGCTCGCGGCGCTCGACGAGATCCAGGCGAAAGGGTGTCGCGAACTGTGGCTCAACCCGGGAACCGACAGCGACGAGGTGCTTTCCCGCGCTCACGAGTTGGGCCTCGACCCCATCCAAGCGTGCAGCATCGTCGACCTCGGCTTGTCCCCCGCTACACTCGACTAACGCACACGTGTGTCGTTGCGCGAAGCGTTACTTGCCGGTTGCGGGATACGAGCGGGGCGGCGAGGTGGAGCCGTCGGCGATCGGTCGCGGCTGGAGGACGTTGACGCTCGGCAGTCTTTGCAACTGCGGCACGATCGGTTGCAATTGCACCTCGGGAGTCGGTGCAGAGGAGGGGGGTGCTGGCTCGACCGCGACCACCGGTAGCTTGTTGACCTCGATCGGCTGCGCGACGGGCATCGGAGCCACGGTCGGCTGCGGCACGTATGGGTTGTTGATCGAGACCGTCGGCAGCCCGTGACTCACGTTCTGAAACCGCAGCGGCAACGGGTCACCCGTCGGCCCCGCGGACGTGCTCCCGGCGGTTTGACTCGCGGCGGGCAGCGACGTGACTGGCGCGGCGTTGGTCACCGGACTGCTGGGCAAGTACGGATTGGCGACCGTCTGCGCGGCGGCTGGAGTTGGCGGGTTAAGCTTGCGCGGCGCGCGACGCGGACCAAACCGCGTGACGACCTCGGGAAACTCGGTGGGCGTGCCGCAGCCGATGGCCGTCAGTAGCGCGCGCTTGTACGTCGACCAAATCTCGTCGGCCGACGGTTTCGGCACCAGCCCCAGTCGCACGGTCGGTATCCCCAGGTCATCGCCACAATAAGACAACAGAGAGCCCGGCAGCCGGCGCGGGTCGTTGGGCATCACCTTCACTTGCGATTCGTCGGCCACGAGCCGCACCAACTTGTCGGCCGCGCCGGTGAAGCGCAGCTCGGGCTCTTTGCTGCCGGGACCGAGCAGAATAACTCGATCGGGCTGTAAGTCTTGCAGCAGGTCGACCAGCGCGCGGGTCTCCATCTCGCTGCCGGCACGCGCTCCGCAATTGCCGCGCACGCCCGGCGTCTGTGGGTTCCAACCGACGGTCGGAAAGTTACGATCCAAATCGACGCCGCGGGCATTGGTCCACGCGCGGCGCGCGCGGCCATCGGGGTTCGGATCGCGCAGCACCGTGACCGTCACGTCGGTCAACCGTTTCGGAAAGCGCGTTAAATGCGCCGCCAGATACTCAGCCAGCGCCGTCCCCTCGGGCTGATCGCCGGCGAGCGAGCCGACGACAAGCACCTGCTGATCGCCCGTGCCGAACTGAGCAAATTCCATCACCCGATTGTCTGGCGTGCGGGCCAGGGGTTCCCAACGAACCACAGCAGCCTGCGGCAGAGACACGGACCGAATCGGCGGCGCTGCCACGCTGGGCACACTTGCCGAGGGAGAACCAAAAATCTCCTGCCACAACGTCCAGTTGGCCGGCAGCGACTGCGGCTTTGCGACCGGAGTTGCGGGGTTCTGCGCCCGCGCCGTGGGCGCTACGACTGCGAGGCTTGCCCCCAACAGGCAACGCCCCGCACAGCACAAGCATCGTCGCACACGAATCCGATTCATAGTCGCAGCCTTATCCTTGGCAAAGCAGCTTGCCATGTAACGGTAGCTCGCCGTTAGGGTCGGTCAAGTCGATTCACTCGACCCCGAGGTAAGTTACAAGCCGGCAAAATCGATAAACGTGGTACGATCGTGGTTGCCCGACCCCCTTGCCAACCGCTACGTTAAGCGCCGCGGCATGCTCAGCTTTCACCTCTCGTTTCTTGAGCCCGTAAGGACCGTCATGGACTGGTCACAGCAGGTTGTTCTCATCACGGGCGGCACCGGGTCATTCGGCCAGAAGATGGTCGAAATCCTGCTGCGTGAACAGCGACCGAAAAAGATCATCGTCTTCAGCCGCGACGAGTTGAAACAGCACGAAATGCGCGTCAGGGGTTTGGACCATGCGTCGCTGCGGTACTTCATTGGCGATGTGCGCGACGTGGATCGACTGCGGCGGGCCTTCGAGCATGTCGACATCGTCGTGCATGCCGCGGCGCTCAAGCAGGTGCCGGCCTGCGAGTACAACCCAATCGAAGCCCTGATGACGAACGTCATGGGGGGCCGACACGTGATCGACGCGGCACTCGATCAAGGGGTACACAAGGTGCTCGCGATCAGCACCGACAAGGCCGTCAACCCGGTGAATGTCTACGGCGCCACGAAACTCATGGCCGAAAAGCTCTTCGTGCAGGCGAACGCCTATCGCGGTACGGGACCCACGCGCTTCAGCTGTGTGCGCTACGGCAACGTCGTCGGCAGCCGAGGGAGCGTCGTGCCGCTGTTCATCGAGCAACGCGCGCAAGGGTCGCTGACCGTGACCGACAAGCGGATGACCCGGTTCTGGATCACGCTCGAGCAAGGGGTGCGATTCGTTCTGCGGTCGATCGAGTGTCTGCACGGAGGCGAGGTGTTTGTACCCAAAATTCCCAGCATGAGTTTGTTGGACCTGGCACGTGTGGTCGGGCCCGATTGCACGGTGAACGAGGTCGGCATTCGACCGGGCGAAAAGTTGCACGAGGTGTTGGTGAGCGAGGACGAGAGCCGCCAGACGGTCGAGTTGGACGATATGTATGTCGTGCAGCCGGCGCATCCCTGGTGGACGGCGCATCCCTGGACCGAGGCGCGTCTCTTAGCCGACGGCTTTCGCTACGCCAGCGATAACAACCCTTGGCAGCTCTCAGCCGACGAGTTGCGGCAGATGGTCGAGCAGATCGAACGCGGAGCGTAACGCCGACGATGAACGACAAGCCCGCACAAAGCACGTTGCCCTACGGTCGACCGTCCCTCGACGAAGACGATATTGCGGCGGTCGTCGAGGTGTTGCGAACCCCGTGGCTGACGACTGGACCTAAGGTGCCGCAGTTCGAGCGGGCCGTGGCCGAGTACCTTGGCGCGCGCGAGGTGGTGGCCCTGTCGAGCGGCACGGCTGCGTTGCATGCGATGTTCCATAGCCTCGACTTGCACGAGGGCGATGAGGTCATAGTGCCGGCGATGACGTTCTCCGCGACGGCCAATGCGGTTGTGATGGCCGGTGGCGTGCCGGTGTTCGCCGACGTCCACCCCGACACGCTGCTGCTGACGGCCGAGTTGGCCGAGCGACGCATCACTGCGCGGACCCGCGCGATCATCGCGGTCGACTACGCCGGCCAGCCCTGCGAGTACGACGCGCTCGGCGCGTTGGCCGCGCAACACAAGCTGCGGTTGCTATGCGATGGGTGTCATGCGCTCGGCGCGCGGTACCGTGGCCGAGCGGTGGGGACCCTCGCCGAGCTGACCGCCTTCAGCCTGCACCCGGTCAAGGCGATCACCACGGGCGAAGGGGGATTGATTGCCACGAACGACACGCACGCCGCCGCGCGGTTGCGAGCCTTTCGCCACCACGGTCTCTCGATCGACCCACAACGTCAGGCGGAGTTTGGTCCTTGGTACGTCGACCAAGTCGAGTTGGGCTATAACTATCGCCTGAGCGATTTTCAGTGCGCACTCGGCATCAGCCAACTCAAGAAGTTGCCACAGTTCATCGCTCGCCGCACGGCCATTGCCCAGCGCTACCTTGAAGCCCTGGCCGCGATGCCGTGCTACGAGCCGCTGCGGGTCTTACCCGACATCGAGCATGCCTGGCATTTATTCGTCGTGCGGCTCCCGAGAGAGCGGTGGAGCATATCGCGGCGCGAGGTTAATGAGCGCCTCAAGGCCGAGGGGATCGTGCCGCAAGTGCATTATCGGCCTGTGCACTTGCACACGTATTATCGCCAGCGGTTCAACACCGCGGCGGGGCAGTGCCCGCAGGCCGAGGCCGCCTACGAGCAGATGCTCTCGCTGCCGTTGTATCCAGGGCTGAGCGACGCCGACGTGCAGCGCGTGCTCGACACCCTGTCGCAGCTCAACAAGCATCCAGAATGACGGATGCAAACTGTTTCATGGTAATAGTTTAAGCAGCCGTCGACCCGTCTATTCAATTCGACTATACTTTATGAACTGGGTACGCTGCGCGAGCGATGCGCTCGTTCTCAGTTCAGGCAGCGAGACTGCCTCCCACCGCGTCATTGCTTATCCCTTGCGAGTTGAGGAGTTTGCCACGAATGAATCGTTCGCTGGCCTGGATGTGGTTCGGGATCGTGTCCTTTGTCGCGCAGCCGATGTTGGCGCAGGCCGACGACGCGGCGGGGATCGCGTTTTTCGAAAAGAAAATCCGCCCGGTGCTTATCGAGCACTGCTACGAGTGTCACTCGGCGCAGTCGAAGGCCGTGAAGGGTGGTCTCTGGCTCGACACGCCCGCTGCGATGCGGCAGGGTGGCGACTCGGGCCCGGCGATCGTGCCGAACAATATCGACGAGAGCTTGTTGATTCAGGCGCTCAAGTATGACGGCATCAACATGCCTCCGCGGCGCAAGTTGCCCGCGTCGATCGTGGCCGACTTCGAGCAGTGGATCAACATGGGAGCGCCCGACCCGCGGCAGGGCAAGGCACCGAGCAAGGGCCAGATCAACATCGAGGCGGGCCGACAGTTTTGGGCTTACCAGTTGCCCAAGGCGCAACAGCTTCCGCAGGTCAAAGATCGTTCGTGGCCCAAGAGCGACATGGATCATTTTGTGCTCGCCAAGCTCGAGTCGCAAGGGCTTAAGCCGGTCGGCGACGCCTCGCGGCGCGAGCTCATTCGCCGCTTGAGTTACGATCTGCTCGGCCTGCCGCCGACGAGCGAGGAGATCACGGCGTTCGAGCAAGACACCGAGCTACGTGCCTACGAGAAGCTGGTCGACCGCATGCTTGCGTCACCCCGCTTTGGCGAGCGTTGGGGACGTCACTGGCTCGACGTGGCCCGATATGCCGAGTCGCTCACGCTGCGAGGCTTCGTGCTGAAAGACGCCTGGCGCTATCGCGACTACGTGATCGCGAGTTTTAACAACGATTTGCCTTTTGATCAGTTTGTGCGTGAGCAGGTGGCCGGCGATTTGCTTGGCGGCGAGACGCTCGAACAGCGGCGTCGGCAACTCGTGGCCACCTCGTTTCTCGCCATCGGCAATCACAATCTCGAAGAGCAAGACAAGCAACAGCTCGTGATGGACATCGTCGACGAGCAACTCGATGTCATCGGCCGCGGTCTGCTGGCCCAGACGGTCACCTGTGCCCGCTGCCACGATCACAAGTTCGACCCCATTCCGACGCGCGACTATTAC
>CAZZBK010000025.1:0-47390 GCA_964652155.1 uncultured Planctomycetaceae bacterium
CCGCTTTGCGATGTCCGTGGCCGTGAGGCCCTGGTCGGCCTTGAGCGGCGCGGCGCTGGCCACGAACTCGTGCATGCAACGATCCCCCTGGGGCACGTTGAGAAAGTGCTTCACTTTGCTGAGCAGGTAATTTGCGTTCAGAACAGCGTGCTCGCTCACCCGACGCAGCCCGTCGGGGCCATGCGTGCGGATGTAGCAGTAGGCCCGCACGAGGACGCCAACTTGGCCAAAGAAACTCCGCACGCGGCCAATCGACTTGGGGCGATCGTAGTCCAGCCGGTAGCGACCATCGTCGCCGCAAACCACCGACGGCACGGGCAAATAGGGGCGCAGCCGCTCGACGACCGCGATGGGGCCCGCGCCGGGGCCGCCACCACCGTGCGGACCGCTGAACGTTTTGTGCGGATTGAAATGCATCATGTCGGCACCAAAGTCGCCGGGGCGGGAAATGCCCAAAATCGCGTTCATGTTCGCGCCATCGAGATACAGCAGACCGCCAACTCCATGCACCAACTCGGCAATCTTCGCAATGTTGGGCTCGAACATGCCGAGCGTGTTGGGGTTCGTGATCATGAACACGGCCGTCTGATCGTCGAGTTTCGAGCGCAGCTCGTCGAGGTCGACGAACCCCTCACTCGTGCTGCGCACGGTGATCGCCTCGAACCCGGCCACCGCCGCGCTGGCCGGGTTCGTGCCGTGGGCACTGTCGGGGGAGAGGACTTTAGTGCGCGGCCGCTGCTGATCGCGAAAGTAAGCCTTGGCCGCCATCAGGGCAGTCAGCTCGCCATGAGCGCCCGCCGCGGGCTGCAAGCAAACGGCCGGCAGGCCACTGATCTCCGCGAGCATGGCTTGCAACTCGTAGAGCAAATGCAGCAAGCCTTGCACGGTCGAGTCGGCCTGATACGGATGCACGTCCACGATGCCAGGCAACGAGGCCAAACGCTCATTACGCTTGGGATTGTATTTCATCGTGCACGAACCGAGCGGGTAGAAGTGCGTGTCGACCGACATGTTGAGCTGCGACAAGTTCGTGAAGTGTCGCACCACGTCGGGCTCGGCCAACTCGGGAAGCGCCGGTGGCGACGCGGCCAGCGCCGCGGCGGGAATCAGCCGCTCGACGCTCTGCGTCGGGACATCGCAGCGCGGCAGGATCGCAGCCCGGCGGCCGCTACGTGACAGTTCAAACAACGTGCGAGTGGCGCGAGTGTTACGCATGGATCGGGTTGACTCGTGGGACCGATTGGGTGAGCGTCTGGGCTAAGCGATCGATTTCGTCCTTGGTCCGTTTTTCAGTCACGCTGACCAAGAAGCAGTCGGATAATTCGGGGTACCAAGTGCCGAGCGGGATGCCCGCGAAGAAGCCCGCCTCGGTCGCCTCAGAGAGCAACGACTCGACGCGCCCCTGCTTGTCCCGAATGACAAACTCCTTGAACGTCGGGCGAGCGAACGCGGCTGACAATCGCGACGTCGCGCTGAGCGTTTGTCGGGCATAGTGTGCCTTGTGCAGGCATAGCTCGGCCACCTCGCGCAGCCCTTGAGGACCCATGAGCGAAAGATAAATGGTTGCCCGCAGGGCGAATAGGCCTTGATTGGTGCAGATGTTGCTGGTGGCTTTTTCGCGGCGGATGTGTTGCTCGCGCGTTTGCAGTGTGAGCACCCAGCAGCGTTCGCCGCGGCGGTCGACGGTTTGCCCGGCGATGCGTCCTGGCAACCGCCGCACGAGCTGTTCGCGACAAGCCATGATCCCCAGGTACGGTCCGCCGTATTGCATGGGGGTTCCCAGCGATTGTCCCTCGGCGACGACAATATCGGCACCGTAATCGCCGGGTCGTTTGAGCAAGCCGAGGCTGATCGGATCGACGCTCGCCACCAGCAACGCGCCGGCGTCGTGGGTAATCTGGCCGATCGAGTCGACATCTTCGATGCAGCCAAAGAAGTTCGGCTGCTGCACGATCACGCATGCTGTTTGGCCGTCGACGGCCGTGAGGAACTCGGCGGGGGAGCAAACGCCGTCGTGAGCACGGACTGTGACCAGCTCGACGCCGAGGTTGTTCAAATACGTGGCGAGGATCTGCCGGTACTCGGGATGCACCGTTTCGGCGATCACGACCTTGCCGCTGCGTTGCGTCGCGGCGGTGCTCATCAAGGCGGCCTCGGCCACGGCGCTGCCGCCGTCATATAAGCTGGCGTTCGACACGTCCATGCCGGTCAGTCGCGTGATCAGCGTTTGGTACTCGAAAAAGGCTTGCAGGTTGCCTTGGCTCGCCTCGGGCTGATAGGGCGTGTACGACGTATAGAACTCGCCGCGCGATGCGAGCGCGTCGATCACGGCGGGCACAAAGTGGTCGTAGCTCCCGCCACCCAAGAAGCACACTCGATTGCGCGGCGACAAGTTCCGATCGGCCAACGATTGCAGATGGGCCGTGAGTTCGATCTCGGTAAGTGCCGGGGGCAAATCGAGTGGCCGACGCAAACGTGCATCGCTGGGGACTAAATCGAACAGCGCTTCGATGGACTTCGCGCCGATCGATTGCAGCATCACGGCCACGTCGTCGGGCGTGTTAAACAAGTACGGCATGGCTGTTAATTCGCCTGAGAGTCGTGATATTTTACCCCCTCTCCCGCCGGGAGAGGGTGACGAGCGGAGCGAGTCGGGTGAGGGTAGATGGCAGCGTCACTCGCTCAAGTTCCCTCCTCCGGCCTGACGGCCACCTGCTCCCAACGGGAGAAGGCATTTTCAACATTAGTGCTGTTCCTCGGCGCACTGCTGCTGGTAGGTCGCGTAATCGCTCAGGGCACCGAGCCCCTCGTCGCTCGTGAGCTTGACCTTGATCATCCAACCGTTGTCATAGGCGCTGCTCCCCAAGTGCTCAAGCTGATCGGAGAGCTCACTGTGAACCGCGATCACCTCGCCCGTGACCGGGCTGTACAAATCGCTGACCGCCTTGACGCTCTCGATCTCTCCGAATGACTCGCCCGCCTTGAGCTGCCGGCCGATTTTGGGGAGTTCGATGTAGACCAAATCGGTGAGCGCTTCGAGAGCGAAGGCCGAGACGCCGACCGTGGCAATCTTGGCGCCACTCGCGTCGGTCTGGAGATGGACCCATTCGTGGGATTTGGCGAACTTAAGTTCAGCGGGATTCACGACACCTTTCCTCCTGGTGAAAGACTGCTCGAGCGAATTCAACGACTCGCCTTGGGGCGACGATAAAATGGTAGTGGAACCACGCGACCGCTCTCGGCGCGGCCACGAATGTCGATGGCAACTTCGGTCCGAGCCGCGGCACAAGCGGCGTCGACATACGCCATCGCGATCGATTTACCGAGCGTGGGCGAAAACGTTCCGCTGGTCGTTTCGCCGACCGGATGACCGTCGCGCAGCACGGCAAAATGTTCGCGCGGTACCCGTTTGCCGTCGAGTTCGATCCCGACGCGAATGCGTGTCGGTTCGTGCTGTAGCTTGGCCAGGGCGTCATGGCCCGGAAACGATCGGCCTTCGAGATTCACGGCCATCGCCAAGCCGGCTTGCCAAGGGGTGATCGACTCGCTGAGTTCGTGACCGTAGAGGGGCATGGCCGCTTCGAGCCGCAGTGTATCGCGGCAACCCAGACCGCAAGGCGTTGCGCCGGCGTCGACGAGCGCTTGCCACACTTCCACGATCGCTCGATTGCCGACGATGAGTTCGCAGCCGTCTTCGCCCGTGTAGCCCGTGCGGCTCGCAATGCCGCCGTGCCCCGAGATGCGGGTCTCAGCTCCGGTATAGTACTTGAACTTGGCGAGATCGGCCTCGACGAGCGGCTGTGCCAGTTCCAAGGCGCGGGGCCCCTGCACGGCGATCATGCCCCACTGCAGGGTCACGTCGGTCATGAGCACGTCACGGCGGTCGGCCAAGCGTGGGGCGAGCCAAGAGAGGATTTTTTGTCGATTGCTGGCGTTGACCACGAGCAGCCAGTAGGTGCCGCCGCCGGCGTCTTGCAGGCGATACACGAGCACGTCGTCGAGAATGCCCCCCGCGTCGTTGGTGACCAGTCCGTAGCGAATCTGACCGGTTTGCATGTCGCTGGTGCGGCGCGTGACCAGTCGGTCGAGAAACTCCCCCGCGCCAGGGCCATCGAACCTCAGCCGCCCCATGTGAGAAATGTCGAACACGCCCGCCGCGGTCCGCGTGGCATGGTGTTCGTCGACGATCGACGCGTACTGCACGGGCATGGCCCAGCCGGCGAAATCGACGATGCGTCCACCCTGCGCGACGTGCCAATCATGCAGGGGGGTGGAAAGCATGGCAGTGCTCACAAAATGATTCCGTACCGGTTCGTCGCGCAAAGGGATGCAACCGTCGCCGGTGATAAACACCTACGAGCCACACAGGGCGTACGAGGGCTGCCGAGATGTCAAAAGAACAAAGGTCGCGCAGAGTATTCTACCGATCGGTTCGTGAATTGCTAGCGACAAACAGCCGTTCTCCGATCGAGCCTCCGGGGCTATAATGACCGACTTGGTCTAACTTCTCCGACCGAAACGGACTTCGCGCACACCTATGCCCGCCTCGGATATCGTCGTTAAAGGCGCTCGGGAGCACAATCTACGCGATGTGAGCCTGGCGCTGCCGCGCAATCAGCTTATTTGTCTCACGGGGGTCAGCGGGTCGGGCAAAAGCTCGCTGGCCTTCGATACGTTGTACGCCGAGGGGCAGCGACGCTACGTCGAGAGCCTGTCCAGCTTCGCACGGCAATTTCTGGGGCAAATGCCCAAGCCCGATGTCGAGCACATCTCGGGCCTGAGCCCGTCGATCTCGATCTCGCAGAAGTCGAGCGGCCAGAACCCGCGCTCGACCGTGGGGACCATCACCGAAATCTACGATTACCTGCGCGTGCTCTACGCTCGGTGCGGACAAGGACATTGTCCGCAATGCCAGCGGCCGATCACGGCCCAAACGCGCGAGCAGATCATCGACCGCATCGTCACGCTTCCCGAGGGGAGCAAGACGCTCGTGCTCGCCCCGCTGGTACGCGGACAAAAGGGGGAACATCGCGATCTGTTCACCGATTTGTTGCGGCAAGGTTTTGTTCGCGCGCGGGTCGACGGCACCGTGGTCTCGCTGACCGACAACTTGCAACTCGATCGGCAAATGCGTCACGCGATCGAGGTGGTGATCGACCGCGTGACGGTCAGTCATGGCGTGCGTAGCCGACTGGCCGAGGCGGTCGAGTTGGCGCTCAAGTTGGGCAAAGGTAATCTGATCGTCGCGCTCGAAGACGCCGCCGCGCCCGAGGGTGACGAGGCCCCCAAGCGTGCCGCGCGACGCTCGGCCCGGGCCGACACGGATCTGTACCTCTCGGCTCATTACTCGTGTACGCACTGCGGCGTGAGTTTCGAGCCGCCGACGCCTCAGTTGTTCAGCTTCAACAGTCCGCAAGGGATGTGTTCGGCCTGCTTGGGCATGGGGCAAGTGTACAGTTTCGACCCAGAACTGCTCATCCCCAACGCCGGTCGCTCGTTCAAGCAAGGGTGTTTCGAGATCATCGGTCCTTGGCCCGACCTGGGACGTTGGAAGAAGCACATCTACGACGGCGTGGCTGAGACACTCGAACATAAACTGAAACTCGATCGCGGCACGATCCTGGAGACCGCCTGGGAAGAACTCGACCCCACGCTGCAACACCAGTTGCTCTACGGTACCGGCGAGCTGCACATTACGTTCACCTGGAAACACGGGGCGGGCGTGCACAAGTACGGCGGCAAATTCGAGGGGATCATCCCCGAGTTGCTCAGCAAGTATCGCGAGAGCCAGAGCGCCATGCAGCAGCGCCAGCTCGAGCAGTACATGAAAGTCATTCCCTGCGGAGGTTGCCAGGGGACGCGGCTCAATGACCAGGCCCGGGCGGTCTTCGTCACGACCCGCTCCCCCGCGTTCGTCGAGCGTCCCACGCTCTCGCTGCCCGACGTTTGCCATCTGGCGGTGAGCGACTGCGCCGAGTTCTTCCGCGAATTGGAACTCGACAACACCCGGCAGATCGTCGCTGCCGAAGTGCTCAAAGAGATTCGCGGCCGATTGGGCTTCCTCACTAACGTGGGGCTCGAATACCTCATGCTCGATCGGACTGCGCCGACGCTTTCAGGCGGCGAGTCGCAACGCATCCGATTGGCCGGGCAGATCGGCTGCGGGCTCGTGGGCGTGTTGTACATCCTCGACGAGCCGTCGATCGGTTTGCATCCGCGCGACAACGACCGACTGCTTTCCACCTTGCGGCAACTACGCGACTTGGGCAACACGGTGATCGTTGTCGAGCATGACGAAGACACGATGCGCGCCGCCGACCACCTCGTCGACTTTGGCCCAGGCGCAGGGGTGCGCGGGGGCGAGGTCGTTGCCTCGGGCAGCTACGCCGAAGTCTGCGAGGCGCCGCGGAGCGTTACGGGCGCGTTTCTCAGCGGCCGACGCACGATCGACGTGCCGAAAAAGCGACGCGCCGTCGGCGAACGAAAAATCCAAATCCTCGGCGCGCGAGCCAATAACCTCAAGAACATCGATGTCGACATCCCGCTCGGCGGACTCGTGTGCGTCACCGGTGTGTCGGGCTCGGGCAAGAGCACGCTCGTCAACGACATTCTGCTCGAAACGCTGCATCGCGACCTGAACGCGGGCGAGGGGCACCCAGGCGAGCATGACCGCATCGTTGGGGCCGAGCAACTCGACAAGCTCATCGCCATCGATCAATCGCCGATCGGCCGCACGCCGCGAAGCAACCCCGGCACGTACATCAAGGTGTTCGATGACATTCGCAAACTGTTCGCGCAGTTGACCGAGTCAAAAACACGCGGCTATCAAGAAGGCCGGTTCAGTTTCAATGTCAGCGGCGGGCGTTGCGAGGCCTGCGAAGGCAACGGCGCAAAGTGTTTGGAGATGGATTTCCTCGCCGACGTCTGGGTCACCTGCCCCGTGTGCGAAGGGCATCGCTTCAATCGCGAGACGTTGCAGGTCAAGTTCAAGGACAAGAGCATCAGCGAAGTGCTGGAAATGGACGTCCAGCAGGCGCTCGAACACTTCGCCAACATTCCCAAGGTGCAGCACAAACTGCAAACGCTCCACGATGTCGGGCTCGACTACATTAAGATCGGTCAACCTTCGCCCACGCTGTCGGGAGGCGAGGCGCAGCGGGTCAAGTTGGCCCGTGAACTCGTTAAGCGCAGTACGGGCAAAACGCTTTATCTGCTTGACGAGCCCACGACCGGCTTGCACTTTGCCGATATTCAATTGCTGCTCAAGGTGTTGCACGACTTTGCTGACGCGGGGAACACGGTTCTCGTTGTCGAGCATAACCTGGACGTGATCAAAACGGCTGATTGGATCATCGACATGGGGCCCGAAGGGGGTGCCGGCGGCGGACGAGTGATCGCGTCAGGTACTCCCGAGCAGGTCGCCCAGGTGCCCGAGTCTTATACCGGTCGCGCGCTCCGCAAGGTGCTCGGGATCGACAAGCCGCTGCCGGTCGTGCAGCGTAAGGCCCCGGAGATCCCGGTCAGTCAATCGATCATCGTGCGCGGCGCGAAGCAGCATAACTTAAAGAGCATCGACGTCGAAATACCGCGCAATCAGATTACGGTCTGTTGCGGGCCCAGCGGTTCGGGCAAAAGCTCGCTGGCGATGGACACCATCTACGCCGAAGGGCAACGGCGCTACGTTGAGAGCTTGAGCTCCTATGCTCGCCAGTTTGTCGGACAGATGCAAAAGCCGCGGCTCGACCATATCGAGGGGCTCTCGCCGGCCATCGCCATCGAACAGAAGAACCTCGGTCATACGCCCCGCTCGACCGTCGGCACCGTCACCGAGATTTATGACTATCTGCGAATTTTGTACGCCCGGTTGGGGCAGCCCTACTGCCCGGATTGCGACGTGCCGGTCGGCACGCAGACGGCCGATGAAATCATCGATCAGGTCTTGGCCTACGACGAGGGAGCGCGGCTGTACGTGCTCGCCCCGCTGGAGATCGACGTCGGCGAGAAATACGAGACGCTGTGGGACGACTTGCGCAAGCAGGGCTATGTGCGCGTGCGGATTGACCGGCAGACGTATCCCATCGAGTCGCCGCCGACCATCGATCGCCGCCGCAAGCATTTGATCGAGGTGCTCGTCGACCGCGTGGTGATTCGCAAGGACGCCCGCTCACGGTTGGCCGGCAGCATCGAGAACGCCCTGGCCTTGGGCAAAGGGGTGATTCACATCGCCGTCGTGGGTGACGAGGCGCACGAGATCAACTGGCCCGTGCAGGTGTTGAGCCAGCACTTCGCTTGTCGCCGCTGTTCACGGAGCTTCGAGCCGCTCACGCCGCACAATTTCAGTTTCAACAGCGCGCTAGGCTGGTGTCCGACCTGCGAAGGGTTGGGGATCCAACTTGGCGCGAACGCCTCGTCATTGTTGCGCGATCCGAAACGGACCTTGGCGCAGGGCGCGGTGGCGCTCTGGCCCGAGGTCGACAATCGACTCTTCCAGCAAATGCTCAAGGCCTGGTGCGATCATACGGGCGTGCCGACCGACGTGCCCTTCGACCAGCTCCCCTTGCGGCAACGTCGGCTGGTCATGCATGGCACCGGAGACGCGCTGATCGACGTGCTTCCCTCGGGAGCGAAGGGCAAAGCGGCCGCGCCGCTGTTCCGCTTTCAGTACAAGGGGTTGTACCCCGCCTTGGAAGAGGCCTCGAAGCTGTCGCCGGCTTTGCGGATGCGGCTGGAACACATGGTCGACGAGGTCGAGTGCTCGACCTGCGGCGGCAGCCGGTTGCGCGACGACGCGGCCGCGGTCCGTTTTCAGGACCGCACGATCGACGAGGTCTGCCGCACACCGCTCGGCACGCTGCTCAAGCAGTGGGAATCGCTCAAGCTCACGGCCGCGCAGCGCAAGGTGGCGGGCGAATTGGTCCGCGAGGTCCGCAACCGCGTGCAATTCTTGTACGACGTGGGCCTCGAGTACCTGACGCTCGGCCGCAGCGCGCCGACACTCTCGGGCGGCGAGGCCCAGCGCATCCGGCTCGCCAGTCAAGTCGGCAGCGGCTTGACCGGCGTGCTCTATGTGCTCGACGAGCCCACGATCGGCCTGCATCCACGCGACAATTTGCGACTCATCCAGGCGATGGCCAAGCTCCGCGACCTGGGCAACACGCTGCTGCTGGTCGAGCACGACAAGGAAGTGATTGCCGGCGCGGATCAACTACTCGATTTTGGGCCACACAGCGGCGAGCACGGTGGCCAGGTTGTCGCGCGGGGCACGCCCAGCGACGTGGCCACGCAGATCGACAGCGTCACCGGACCATACCTGAGCGGCCGCAAGGCGATTGGCGTGCCGAAGCAAAGAAGAGGGACGAGGGACGAGGGACGAGGGGCGAGTGGGAAGCGAGGGAAGACCAAATCATCTTCTCCCTCATCCCTCATCCCTCACACCTCATCCCTCGACATTGTCGGCGCGCGGCACAACAATTTGCGCAACGTCACGGTCTCGATTCCGCTCGGCATGTTCACGGTTGTCACCGGAGTGAGCGGCAGCGGCAAGAGCTCGCTGGTCGAGGACGTGCTGTACAACAGCCTTGCCAAAACCCTGCACCGCGCGAGCACCACGCCCGCCGCCCACGATGCGATCCGCGGCATCGAGCATATCAATAAGGTCATTCGCGTCGATCAGCAGCCGCTGGGCAATACGCCCACCTCGAACCCGGCCACCTACACGGGCGTGTTCGATTTGATTCGCGAGTTGTACGCGCACTTGCCCGAGGCCAAGCTCCGCGGCTACACGCCACGTCGGTTCAGCTTTAATGTCCCCGGCGGGCGTTGCGAAAAGTGCGAAGGCAACGGCCAGTTGCGGATCGAGATGCACTTTTTGCCCGACATTTGGGTCGAGTGCGACGAGTGCCGCGGCAAACGGTACAACCCCGAAACTCTGGCCGTGCAATTCAAGGGGCACTCGATTGCCGACGTGCTCGATATGCCCAGCAGCGCGGCGGTCGAGTTGTTCGCGAATGTGCCGCGCATCCGAAAAACTCTGCAAACGCTCTGCGACGTCGGGCTCGACTATGTGCGACTCGGGCAGGCCGCGCCGACCCTCTCGGGGGGCGAGGCGCAGCGCGTCAAACTGGCCGCCGAGTTGGCGCGCCCTGACACCGGGCAAACCCTGTACCTGCTCGATGAACCAACCACCGGCTTGCATTTTGACGACTTGGCCAAGCTGCTCGACGTACTCAATCGGCTGGTCGACCTGGGCAATACGGTGGTGGTCATCGAGCATAATCTTGATGTGATCAAGACCGCCGATTGGATCATCGACATGGGTCCCGAGGCGGGGGACGAAGGTGGCCAGGTCGTCGCCTGTGGCACGCCCGAGGACTTGGTCGCGCACGCCGCAGCGTATCAAAAGCACTCGAGCGCGGGTCGCAAGAAAGCGGAGTCGACGCTGCTTCGCTCGTACACGGGTGAAATGCTCGCGCCGATTTTGGCGGCGGGACCGCTCGTCGAGCGGCAGGCGTATTCGCTGCAAGCGAAAGAGGCTCCTCGTTCGGGCGAGTTGGAAATCGAAGACATCGGCCAGGATGCACAAATGCCCTGGGAGGCCGACGGCCGCCGCTGGCACACGCAAGATCGGGTGGGCCGCAACGGGCTACCGTGCCGCTGGGACGGACGCATCCTTGCCGCCGTCGTCGATCGTATTCACGAGTTAGGCGCGTTTGGGCCCACGAACTGGAACAATCGCACGATCGTCGAGATCTGTGGCGAGCGCAAAAGCGATGGCTGGTTCTTTCACGCGATCACCGGCGAGGAATGGTTGCTGCGGCTCAAGTTCCGCACGTCCAAGAAGACGTTCCAACGTGAAGACCTGATCGAACGGCTGGGGCTCAAACCGCTCAACGAGCTGCCCGACCTGCCGGTGTACGGGTCGGAACCGCGCGTGAAGAGCAAAAACCTGCGAGGGCCTTGGCAGGAGGTGCAGATGACGGTCCACGGCTGGGACGAGATCAACACGCCCGAGTTCTGGAAATTCGTCGAAGAGTCGGTGCATGGTTTCGAGAAGTTCACGGAAAAGTTGCAGCAGCATCCGGACGACGTGATGCCTTGGAAGGTGTTGGGACGACGCTGGCACCTGTCGCGCAAAGGTTTCCCGCCCGGCAAGCGCGTGCATTGGGACACTGAAGTGCTCGAAGATTTGTGTGAGTTGCTCTCGTCGACCGCGCCGCAGGCGCAGTTCTTGTGGAACAATCAGCAGGTGGTACACCTCATGGCCGGGTCAAATGGCGAGCCCTGGGCGACGATCCACACGAAGAACCCGCAGGCGGTCGAGTTGTCGCTCGCCGGGCCAAAGAATCGGTTTCCCTTGGGGAGCTTTGCCAACTTGGGGGCGGGCCGACAGTTGCAAACCACCCGCAGCGACAAAGACGTCGTTAAGTTACGATTCCACGACGCCGAGCAAATCGCCGACCCGGCGCTCGGCGCGTTCTTGCAAGAACACTTTACCACGAGCGCCGCTCGCGGCGCAAAAGAGAAGTTGAAAGTAGACGGTTAATCGCGCCGGGCTCAAGGGCCTGCGCTGCGCCAGCATGAGAGAGCGAACATGAGTCAAGCAAACGTTGGACGAACCATCGGAGGCGCGCCGCTGTTGCCGCCACGGTTCTTGTTTCGATTCAACTTGTTGTGCCGACACAAGGAACCCTTATGGACCGCTCAAGGGGCGGGACTCGACGAGTCCTACATTCTCCCTTGGCTTGGCGAACTCGACGGCGCGCGCAGCAGCGCTGAGCTGCGGGCCGCGTGGAGCGAGGCGGGCATTGCGCTGGCGGTCCGCGTGACCGGCAAGCGTCAGGCCCCGTGGTGCCGCGACTCACGCAGCGACGAAAGCGACGGGCTGCGCGTCTGGATCGACACCCGCGACGTGCGCGACATCCACCGGGCGACACGCTTCTGCCATCAATTCCACTTCATGCCGACCGGCGCAGGGCGAGCGCTCGACGAGCCCTACGGCGAACCGATTCTGATCAATCGCGCCAAGGAGCATCCGAAACCATTCTCGCTGCAAAAATTGCAAATGCGCCGCGAGAAGCGCGTCGACGGCTACGTGCTCGAAGCGCTCATCCCGGCCGTGGCGCTCACCGGCTTCGATCCCGTCGAGCATCCGCGGCTTGGGTTCGCTTGCACGATCATCGATCGCGAGCTGGGCAATCAATCGCTGGTCTGCTCGGAAGAATTTCCGTATCGCGACGACCCCAGCTTGTGGGCGACGCTGGAACTGACCAAGTGACGCAGGCCGTTACGGATCGATGTTCGCGAGCATGTTGCTGAGCAACTCCAGCGGCAAGCCGACGACGTTCGATTCGCTCCCTGCGACGATGTGGACCCAACCGAGGCGGTCTTGGTAGCCGAACGCGCCGGCCTTCCCCTCCCACTGGCCGGTGGCAAGGTACTCGTCGATTGCAGCGTCGCTGAGCGGATCCATCTTGAGTCGAGTGACGGCGACTTCGACCCTTGGCGACCCAAGCGGCACGGGCCAGACGCACAGGCCACTGAACACGCGATGTTCACGATCGCTGAGCAGCCGGAGCATTTGTCGAGCATGTTGTTCATCGACCGGTTTGCCCAAGATTTGTCCTTGGCACTCGGCGACCGTATCGCAACTGACGACGAGCCCCTGCGTGGTGCGGGCGGCGACGTCGGCCCCTTTCTGATACGCGAGCCGGGCGACGAGTTGAGCGGGCGTTTCGCCACTGCACACGCCGCATTCAGCTTCGGGGTGCGGCGCAACGACATGGAACGTGTAGCCCGCCTCGGTGAGCAACTCGCGTCGGCGGGGCGAACTGCTGGCGAGAATCAAATGGCGCGAGGTCGTCATTCGCGGTTGGGTCCTTAGGGTTTCTCGGAGAGCGCGATCAACGCGAGAGCCGTGGCCGCGTCGCGCATGAATCGCGCGATGTCGGGGTCGGTCCGTTCGGAGTTCAAAGAATCGGCGGGCCATGCTCCGTCGGCGGCGCGTTGGTGTTGCTTGAGCCACTCGACGGCGCGTCGCAGAGCGACCGTTGTTGGTTCGTCGTGCGCACTCCCCTGGAACGCCAATAAGACCACGGCGGTCGCGTAGCCGTCGCTCTTCGACGGCATCGCACTTTTGTCGTTGCGTTGCCAAGGGAACAGCGCGACACTCGACCAACCGCCGTCGGCTTGCTGGAGCTTGAGCGTTTCGCCGAGCGCCTGTTGACGTTGTTCGTCGCTCAGCAGGCCAGGCCAGGAGCGTGCTGCCCAGAGGGCGGCAAGCCGATGATGCAGTTTGGCCTGCGAGAATTGCTCTCGCAGGTAGTCACGCAAGGCGGTTACGCGGGGCGCGTCGGTGGCGGGCAGGTTGTCGAGATAGCCTGGCGCGGAGCCCACGGCCAGTGCGGCCAGCGTGGCACCGTAGTATTCGCTGTGAGCTTCCCACGGGGCGAGACTGTAGTGAAACCACGTCCAGGCACCGCGCGGCTCTTGCTCGCGCTGCTGTTGGGCCCACATCTGCTCGAACGCTCGGCGTGTCTCGGCGCTGGGTGCCTTGCGGCCTCGTCGTGCGTCGTCGCTTGCCAGGACAATCGCGTTGAGCACACTCTCGGTTGCGCGGCTCGCCTCGGGCGAGGAGGGCTGATACGGCTCGACCTGTGCCCAATGGTTAACCCGTTGCTTCACGCTGCGAAGCAACGTATCGCTGGTCGTCGAGGGGGCGGATCGTAACGCGGCGCGGGCGAGCAGATAAGGGACGGTCGTATGGCACGACAAACAGACGCCCTTGTTTTTGAGCGCGGCCTCGTCCCAGCCGAGCCACCACGTCGAGCGCGATTCGAGATAGTCCGTGCCGGCTGCCGGGCTCCATGCTGCGCGATAAGCAGGGCTCTGAGCGTGACAAATCAGGCCCGGGAGGACGAGTAAAAGGGAGCCGATATTAAGCAGGTCGAAAAGTCGTCGCATAGGGTGCAGCTTCCGCGATGGATTGTGGAGCCGAGAAATTACCGTAGTTGTGGCGTGGTTTGGCCGACAAACTGGATGATTATCAATACTTTGAGGCATTTGACCACCGTCGAGGGACGGGTCGCAGCCATCGGGGGTAAGGCTGGGGCACCAGGGGGCTCGGGACACGTTGCGGCTCGGCGTGCTCCGCTTGACCGCGTAGGCTAAGACCCCCTACCTTATAGGACTTGTTTCACCGTGAATGGGTTGCCACGTTGCCTTTTCAACAGGCAGATCGCGGCGAGACGTTTGCGAATCATTTCCGTTGTCAGGGTTGGTTTCTAAACAGGCATGGCAAACGTCGTCGTTAAACCAGTACGCTCGTGGCTCGATCGGCGGCGATTCTTGCAATTGCCCTGGACGCTCTACGAGGGGGATCCGCATTGGATCCCTCCGCTGTTGCAAAACCAGCGCGAACTTTTGAATTACAGCCGCCATGCCTTTTTCAAGACCGCTGAGATTCAAACCTTTTTGGCGTATCGCGATGGCCAACTCTGCGGGCGGATCGCGGCCATTGTGAACCATGAACACGAGCGCCGCTACCACGACGGATGCGGTTTTTTTGGCTTCTTCGAGAGCGTCAACGATCCGGCGGTTGCCAACGCGCTGTTTGACGCAGCCTGGCAGTGGCTCGGAGCGCGCGGCTGCAAGAAGATTCGCGGCCCAGCCAACCCCTCAATGAATTACGAGTGCGGCACGTTGGTCGACGGCTTCGACTCGCCGCCGACGTTCATGATGACCTACAATCCGCCCTATCATGGCGCGTTGATCGAAGGCTTCGGTTTTCGCAAAGGTCACGACATGTACGCCTACGAAGGGACCCGCGAGGAAATTCCGACTAACGATCCGAAGATCGAGCGCGCAGCCGAGCAGGCGATCCAGTTTTGCAACGCCACGCTCCGCACGATGACCCGCAAAACGTTCAATCAGGACGTCGACACCTTTATTGATTTGTACAACCGTTCGCTGGTGGTCAACTGGGGGTTTGTCCCCTTAACCCCTGCCGAGATGAAATCGCTGGCCACGTCGCTCAAGTTCCTGCTGATACCCGAGATGACGGTGTTTGCGTTTGTCGACGGTCGCTCGGTCGGGGCGGTGGTGGGGTTGCCCGACTATAATCCGCGCATCAAGGAGATCAACGGGCGGTTGTTGCCCTTGGGCGTGTTTCGGCTGTTGAGCAAGAAGCAGGACATTCGCCGCGTTCGCGTGGTGAGCATCAATGTCGTCCCCGAATATCAACGCTGGGGGCTGGGCTTGGCGCTGCTCCGGAGCTTGGTGCCCAAGGCCCATGCGATGGGCTTCGCGGAAGCCGAGTTCTCTTGGATCTCGGAAGACAACGAACTGGCGCGGCGTGGCCTGGAAAAGGCCGGCATGCGATTGACCAAGACGTTTCGCATGTACGACTACGAGCCGTCAGCGAGCGGTGTCTGAGGCGGTCGTATGCGGATCGCTCTGCTGCGAGTGGAGCGCGTTTTGCCACAGCTCGCGCAGGGCGACCCACAGCCCGCTGCGAACCGTGAGCCGATAGGGCGAATCGGCCGGCAACTGCTGCATGAGCCGGTGATGCGCCCTCTCCAGGTTGTGGTAGGGCATCGACGGGAAGAGATGGTGCAGGGCGTGGAACCGCAAGCCCACGGGGGCCCAAATGCCGCCGATCACACCGCTGCTAGGGTAATTGAGCGAGTCGGTCAATTGCTCGACGAAGGTCATCTCGCCGCCGCGATTGATAAAGCGGTGCGCGCCGAGCGTGCGAAGGTGGTTGATCGTCATGATACCCAGCGATAGGCCGTAGATTTTGAGGACATACATGACCGGCAAGTCGCCGTGCCAGACGAGTGCCGCGGTCGATGCGCAGATCAGAAACACGCCCAACTCTTGGAACCGCCAGATGCGCAACTCATCGTTCGTGGGCAGCGGGCGCAGGTAACTGGGGTCCATGACCATCGAACTGGCGTGGATGTACAGCCAGCGCCTCAGCGGAGGGCAGAGCCAACTGAGGGGCGCGAGGACCAGAAAGCGAAAAACGGCCACGAGCGGGATGACCGGGATCTGCAACAAATACTTGAACGTCTCGACGATCGGACTCGCGCCCAGCGGCAAGTACTCGCCATCATCGGGCGTGCCGTAGTGCTTGCGCGAGTGATGCAACAAGTGGGTGTAATAGGTGAACGTCGGCATTAGGAACGGGATGCCGCAAAGCACGTTCCAGGTCACGCGAAACAGTTTGAATGAGTTGTCGCGGAGGTGAACCAACTCGTGAGTGAACAGCGCCGTGCGGTAGAACGCGACGACCGCCATGATGTAGCCCAACGCGGCCCACTCCCATCGCGGCGACTGCTGGTAGAGCGTGAAGCCGGTGACACCCACCGCCATGCTCAAGAGGAAGTCGGTCCAGTAGATCCAAGGGTTGGGGTCAAATAGGTCGCGGACGATGGCGCGAGCCTCGCCAATCGAAAACGTCTCGGTTGCCGGTGTGGAATCAGTCGCCATGGCTACTCTGAAACTGCGCGGGGGTCGTGAATTTCTCAGGTCTAAAAATACCGCAAACTCAGCCTCGTTCAAACCCCAGTCCGACGCGATCAAACAGCCCTGTCGCCGCCAGAGAGGCCTTTCCCATAACCGCACACCGCGCGGTGCATTTCCGCTCAGGGGCTCGGTTACCCGGGAGGCTCTGACAAGCGTTCCGTGGCACCAGGGACACACCAGCGAATCTCGATCGGATAGTCGCCCCCCGGGCGACGCAGCGCGATCGCCAGCCGGTGCTGCGGCGTGGGTGAGAATTGCTCGAATTGCCACGCGCTCGGATCGTCGTTGAGCGCCGCCGCAAATGAAATCCGCACCGGCTCGTGGGCCGACAGCTTGAACGAGAAGTGCTCCAAGGGGATGGCCAGCCCCATGCCCCGGGCCTTGATATACGCCTCCTTGAGGGTCCAGTAGTGGAAAAACGTTCGGCGCTGTTCGTCCGGGGGGAGTTGTTCCAGGTCGGCCACTTCGGAGCGCGAGAAAAACCGTCGGGCAATGGCGGTCGTGGCGTTGCGCCGCTCGGTGGTCTCAACATCGACTCCCAGGTCGTGTTCCCAGCAGACGGCGACGGCCGCCAGGCCGCGTGTATGCGAGAGGTTGAATCGCAGCGTGCGCGGGCCAATCGGCGCGGAGATTTCAGGCCGACCGTAGGGATTCGTCGCAAACTCCCAGGCGGTCGGGGGCGACGCCAGATAGCGCGACAAAGTGGTGCGGACCAGAGCGCGGCTCACCAGGTACTCGTGTCGATTGCGCGCAAATTTGAACCGGGCGCGGCGCGCACGTTCTTCCGCGTTCATGAGCCCTTCGTAGTGGTCGAGCAGCGCGGGGTCGGTGATCTGCTCCGGAGCGACAAGCCACACGTGGACCGCGCGATCGGCGAGGTGATCCGCGCCCCACGCTGCAACCATCGGTGGCTCAACTCTGGGCGACATAGCAGACCAATGAATGCTCGTGAAGCACGACTTTGCCATGGGCTGGCGGGGCGGGACCGTCGTGGTTCGGATACACGTCCTCGGGCGGCGGGTTGCCGGTGTTGATGAACGTGTTCCAACGCACGCCACGCGCCAGCGGCGGCACCACAAACTCGCGCGGCAACGTGCCCGCATGCACCTGGATCAGCAGATGCCGAGCCGTGTAGCGATGCGCGCCACGCGCGGGCCATGCGCCCAGCAGGCATTGTAAACTATGCCCGTTCTGACTCCAGTCGAGCGGGCCACCGTCGGCACCGAGCCAGGTGACATCGGGGAGTGCGTCGGGTTCGCGCGGCTCGCCACTCAGAAAGCTGGCATGCCGCACGGTGGGTTGCGTCCGACGAAAGTGAATAATGGCCTGCACGAAGCGAATCAACTCGGTGTGACGATCGACGAGGCTCCAGTCGAACCACGAGATCGGGTTGTCTTGGCAATACGCGTTGTTGTTGCCCCGTTGCGTGCGGCGACACTCGTCCCCCATCAGAATCATGGGCACCCCCTGGCTCAGCAGCAGCGTGGCGAGCATGTTGCGCACCTGGCGGTCGCGCACCTCGTTCACTTTGCTGCGGCGCGTGGGGCCCTCGAACCCGTAGTTGCAGCTGTAGTTGTTGTTGTCGCCGTCGCGATTGTCTTCGCCGTTCTCTTCGTTGTGTTTATGGCTATAGCTGTTCAGGTCATTGATCGTAAAGCCATCGTGCGAGGTGATGAAATTGATGCTGTGATAAGGGCGCCGACCGCTCGATTGATACAGGTCGCTCGAGCCAGAGAGCCGCGTGGCGAACGGTCCCAGCGTGTGTTCGTCGCCGCGCCAGAATTGCCGCACGTCGTCACGATAGCGGCCGTTCCACTCCGCCCAACGCTCGCTGCCGAACCAGCCAACCTGGTAAGCGCCCGCCGCGTCCCAGGCTTCGGCAATGATCTTCGTGTCGGCCAGCAACGGGTCTTCGGCAATCAATTCGACCAGCGGCGGATTGGGTACCAACTCGCCGTTGCGATCGCGGCTGAGGATGCTCGCCAAATCAAATCGAAAGCCGTCGATGTGGTAGTTCAGCACCCAATTGCGCAGGCAATGAAAGATCATCTCGCGAACGATCGGGTGATTGCCGTTGACCGTGTTGCCGCAACCCGAGTAGTTCTTGTAGTAATTGCCGGTACCGGCGAGCATGTAGTAGACGCGATTTTCGAGCCCTTTGAAGCTCAGCGTCGGGCCATGCTCGTTGCCCTCGCACGTGTGGTTGAAGACGACGTCGAGAATCACTTCGATGCCGGCCTGGTGTAGCGCGCGGACCATCTGCTTGAACTCGACCACCTGGCAGCCCGGCTCTGTGCCAGCCGCGTAGCCCCGATGGGGCGCGAAGAACGCCAGTGGGTCGTAGCCCCAGTAGTTCGCGCGGGCTTCGGTATGGCCACGCGCGCTGTTCATCGGATACTCATGCACCGGCATCAGCTCGACCGCCGTCACGCCCAGCGACTTGAGATAAGGAATCTTCTCGATCAGGCCCAGGTAGGTGCCCGGGTGTTCGACGCCGCTGCTTTTTGAGGCGGTGAACCCGCGGACATGCAATTCGTAAATGATGCTTTCCGACAAGTTGCGGCGGATGTGCCGGTCTCCCTGCCAATCGAACATGTCGTCGATCACGACACACTTGGGCGGACGGATGATCCCGTCGTCGGCGCTCATGAAGTTGCCCACGAGCGCTCGGGCATAAGGGTCAATGAGCCGAGCCTTGCCGTCGAATCGCTGACCGATGTGGGGCTCGAATGGGCCGTCGGCCTGAAAATGATACAGTTGGCCCGCCTTGAGACCCGGGACGTAGACGCTCCAGATGTCCCCCCAACGGTCCAGGTCGGGGTTAAAGTGGACGATGTCGGTCGGCTCTCGGTCGTTGATCGAGTCGTACAGCAACACTCGCATGGCCGTCGCCGATCGGCTGAAGACGACAAACTGGGTGCCATCGTCGTGGACGATCGCGCCATACGGGAGCGGATGTGAGAATTGCAGCGACGGATGGAGCACGGGCATCGAGTCCACTCAAATAATCACGCGAGAATTCAACCCGGTAAGCATAGGTCTCGCCAGACCAGAGGCGGCCGCCTTCCGCCTCTATTCGCCACAAATCGGGCCGACACACGTTCATCGGTCGCCGATAACCCGAGCGTGAACCACTATAACGGGTGGGGTCGTTAAACCGCGCGGTCTGAAGCGACTTTATGGGGCCAATCAAACGGTCACGACAGTCTCGCGATCTAGGCCTCAGTGGTCAAGGAGCAGAAACCTCGGTGGGGCCTGATGTATCGGCTGTTGTAGATGCGTGGCTGTCCGCATGGTCGTGACAATTGTCCTTTTCTGGGTCTGGTTGTTGCTGATTGCGGGCTCGCGTACCTTTATCAGCTATCGCCACCTCGCTAGAATCGGACGTTTCGATCGTTGCTCCGTACAGGGATGTTGATTGCCGATGGCCAAGGCCACGTACAAAGACGCCGGCGTCGATTTGGATGTCTACGAAGAGTCGATGGCTCGGCTCCCTCGGCTGCTGTCGCGAACCCGCACCCCGCGCGTGGTGCCGCTCGATGGCGGGTTCGCCGGACTGTTCCGGCTCGACTTCAGCAGCCCCCTGTTCGCCCGAAACTACGAAGATCCCGTGCTGGTCTCATGCACCGATGGCGTGGGGACCAAGCTCAAGGTTGCCCAACTGGCGAACGTTCATCATACGGTGGGCATCGATCTGGTGGCGATGAGCGTGAACGACGCCCTGTGCGTGGGCGCTGAACCCTTGTTCTTTCTCGACTACGTGGCGATGTCGCACGACGACCCCGAGCGGCTCGAACAGATCGTGCAAGGCATCTCGGCCGGCTGTGTCGAGACCGACTGCGCGCTGCTCGGCGGCGAGACGGCGATCATGCCCGACATATACGCCCGCGGCGATTACGACCTGGCCGGCTTCTGTGTCGGCGTGGTCGAGCGTAAACGGGTCATCGACGGGTCCGCCATTGCCGAAGGGGACACGATCATCGGCGTCGCGTCGAGCGGCCTGCACTCCAATGGGTACAGCTTGGTGCGCAAGGTGGTGTTTGACATCGCCGGCCACAAGGTGACGGATTCGATCGACGAGTGCGGCGGAACAGTTGCCGACGTGCTGCTCGCGCCCACGCGGCTCTACGCCCGTCCGGTGCGACAGTTGCTCAGCACCTACAAGGTCAAGCACGTCGTGCATGGCATTGCGCACATCACGGGCGGAGGTTTGCACGAGAACTTCGAGCGGATCATTCCCGACGGACTACAGGCCGTGATCCGTCGCGACAGTTGGCCCATCCCACCGGTCTTCCGCTGGCTGCAACGCCTCGGCGAGATCGACACGCCCGAGATGGACCGCGTATTTAACATGGGCATTGGGCTCGTGTTGGTCGTCAGTCCCTATTACGCGACCAGCATTCAGCATCAGCTCACCGATCTCGGCTTCGAGAATTGGGTGCTCGGCAAGATGGTCCGAGGGACGCCGCGCGTCGTCTGGGGCGAATAGTTGCTATTGCGTGAGCCGCTGCGCGTCGCGACTCACAAACTCGTCGCGAATCGTTCGCTACTTCATGCCCGTCCAGCGTTTGAGCAGCACGCCGAGATCGTCGAAAAATGTGTACACGACCGGCACCGCCACCAATGTCAGCAGCAGTGACAGGGTCTGGCCGCCCACGGCCATCACGGCAATCGAGCGGCGTTCCTCGGCGCCTGGTCCGGTGCCGACGAGCAGCGGCAACATGCCTGCCACGAAGGCTATGGTTGTCATTAAGATTGGTCGCAACCGATCGCGGTTGCCTTGCATGATGGCTGCGTGACGATCGAGTCCTTGGCGGCGCAGTTGATTAGTGTGGTCGAGCTGCAAAATCGATGCCTTCTTCACGACCCCCAGCAGCACGAGAATGCCCACGGCCGAATACAGGTTCAGCGTCTCCCCTCCCAGCCATAGGCTGAGTAGTCCAAACGGCACGGCCAGCGGCAGCGAGAACAGGATTGTGAGCGGATGAACGAGGTGCTCGAACTGCGCGGCCAGAATGATGTACATGAAGATGAACGACAGCAGGAACGTCCAGACAAAATCCTTGAACGTTCGTTCTAGCTCACGGCCGCGACCAATCACGCGCGTGCTAAAGCCGCGGGGCAATCCCATCGCGGTGACCGTGTCGTGAACCGCCGTTAGGCGATCCCCCAGCGCATAGCCCGGCGCGACATTCGCCCGCAGCGCGCACATCCGCTGCCGATCAATGCGGTCGATCCGCGACGCGCTGGCCTCGTCGCTGAAGTGAATAACGTTGTCCAGTCGAGTCAGCGTCAGGGCGTTCGCGGCGCTGAGCGCGCTGGCCGGTCGACCACGCACCTGTTCGGACTGGGTCGAGCGGCTGCGGACATAAAGCTGTTCGATGTCTTCGCGACTGTTGCGATCGAGGCCAACGAGTCGCAACTCGACGTCGTAGCTGTCGTCCAGTTTGTGGTCGAGGAACCGCGACACCCGATCGTCGCCGCCGATGGCGATCCGCAGCGTGTCGGCGATCTCCTTGACATCGACACCGAGCGTGGCGGCCCGTTCGCGGTCGATTTGCACGTGCAGCTCCGGTTTGTTCAGCCGCAAGGTCGTGTCGACGTCGACGATGCCCGGCAGTTGCATGACCTGGCCGCGCAATTGGTCGCAGAACGAGGCGAGCAGCGGCAGCGACGGACCGGTGACGACGAAATCGATGTCCGTCGACGTACCTGAACGGAAGGAACTCAAGTTGCGCACCGAGGCGCGGATGTCGGGGAGGGCTTTGAGGCGGCTGCGGACGTCTTGCATGACTTGCTGTTGCGAGAAGTTGCCGATAAAAGCTCGGGCGGGATCGAGTGCCCAGAGCGCCCGCACGAATCGGCCGAGCGAGAAGGTCCGCGTGCGAATGTCGGTCAGCCGCACGAAGATATCGCCGTTGTTGACCCGCGCGACGCCTCGGCTGCCCACCGTGGTGAGCAGGTGCTCGATGCCCTGAATTTGCCGCAGCTCGTCTTCGACCGTCTGCATGGTCTGATCCATGGCGGCGATCGTGGCCCCCTCGGGGATCGTGATGCTGACCTCGAACTCAGACTCGTCGACATTCGTCGGGATGTAGTCTTTCTGCACCATCTCGTACAGTGGCACATTGGCGGCAATCGTGGCCAGCGAGGCGAGCAGCACCAGCCACCGATGCCGCAGCGACCAGTCGAGGCACCAGGCATACGCGCGATCGATCAGGCGGTAGAATCCGCGCCGCGAGGCGGGCGTGTCGGACGACACGGCCACGCTCTTGAGCATCCGCGAGCACATCATCGGCGTGAGCGTGAAGCTGATGAGCATCGAGACGAGGATGGCCGCCGTGGCGGTCATGCCGAACTCGTAGAGCATTCGCCCCGTGACACTCGACAGGAACGACACCGGCAGGAACACGATCACCAAGCTGAGCGTCGTGGCGAGCACGGCCAGGCCGATCTCGCGGGTCCCCTCGATCGTCGCCTGGCGTGGTGACATACCTTTCTCTTCGATGCAATGAAAGACGTTTTCCAGCACGACGATCGCATCGTCGATGACCACGCCGACCATCAACACCAGCGCCAGCATGGTGACGTTGTTGAGCGTGAAGCCGAGCGCCTTCATGACGGCGAACGTGGCTATAATCGACGCCGGGATGGCAACCCCCGAAATGATCGTCGAACGCCACGAGCGGACGAACAGCAGCACGACCAGTGTGGCCAGCAGGCTGCCGATCACCAGGTGCCCCTCGATCTCGTGCAGGGCAGACCGAATGTAGTTCGATTGATCCTGAATGATCGTCACCTGCACGTCGGCGGGGAGCCGCTGCGCGGACAGGTGCAGCCGCTGCTTGACGGCGTCGATCACCTCGACCGTGTTGGCGCCCGACTGTCGCTGCACTCTCACGACGACCGCGCTCTGGCCGTCGAGCCGCGCCAACGTGCGTAGTTCCTTGGTCCCGTCGACGACCGTGCCCAAATCGCGCAGGCGGATGGGGTGTTCGTTGACCGTGGCGACGACGAGCTGCTCAAACTGCCGCGGCTCCTCGATGCGGCCGAGGGTGCGGAGCCCCAGTTCGACGTGGCCGCGATCGAGGCGTCCGCCGGGCACCTCGACGTTCTGCCGACGCAGCGCGTCATGCACGTGCATGATGGATAAATTGAGGGCGGCAAGCCGGTCGGCGTCGACATGCACTTGCACCGCGCGGTCGGTGGCTCCCGAGATCGACGCCTCGCCCACTCCCGCCGCCGACTCGATGACCTTTTTCACGTGCTCTTCGGCAAAGTAATAAAGCTCGCGCGGCAGATACGGTCCCGACACCGCCAGCGACATCACGGGGGACGAATCGGTGTCTTGCTTGCGGACCACGGGCGGATAGGTGCCTGGCGGTAGGCGGTTGAGCACGCTGTTGACCGCGTCGCGGACATCTTGCGTGGCCGCGTCGATCGACCGATTCAGCGCAAAGGTGATGAGCAACTGCGAGTTGCCTTCGCTGGAGATGCTCCGCAGTTCGTCGATGCCCTCGACCGTGGCGACCGCGTCTTCGAGGGTCTCGGTGATCTCGGACTCGACTTCCTCGGGGGCCGCGCCCGGATAAGCCGTGTTGACGAACACCGTGGGGTAGTCCATGCGCGGCAGGCGGTCGACCCCCAACTGAGCGAAGGCCGCCACGCCGGCCACGACCATCGCCGCGATGAGCATGAGCGCGAACACGGGGCGTCGAACGCATATCTCAGCAAGCCATTGCATCGAACAGGTCTCGTGTAACCGAAAGGGTGTCCCAAGCCGATGGCTCTGCCGTCGCCCGAACGGCGACCTATTGTCGGCTTGAGGAGCAACTACGAACGGTGGGAACGACTAATCGGGGGTCCAAACTCGGCGTGACATCGCGACGGGAGGACCGTTGTCGATCCGCCGCGCCTTGATGCGGACATAAGGGGGGACAAACTGGCTGCGATGCGCGAAGCTCCCCGGCTCGGCATCCACGCGCGCATGCATGGGTTCGCTGAGGTCTTCAATCGCAAAGCCGGCGCGGCACATCAGCCCGATGAGCTGCTCCCAGCGATGCAGGTATTCTAGTGTACCATCTTCACGGTACAGTGTCCCCTCGACGTTGGGCAACGGCCCGCTGCGATAGTAGGGCTCGGTCAGCTCATAACCCCGCCCCGACGGTCGCTCGGCCGCCTGCAACGAGCCGGGCTGCTTGTGTTGACTGATGTACACGCCGCCGACTTGCATGACCCGCGCCACCTCGCGATACACGCGGCCGATGTCGCTCACGTAGCAGGTGCTCACCGGTTGAATGACGAACTCGAAGCTGGCGGTGGCCAGCGCGCTGAGATCGTCCATCGAGGCTTGCACGGTGTTTATTTCCAGGCCGCGCTCGGCGGCCACTTCACGATCGAGCGCGAGCATCTCGCCGCTGAGATCGACGACCGTAACGCAGGCGCCGGCCGCGGCGTAGAGCGCGCCCTGCCGACCGCCGCCAGCCGCCAGGCACAACAGTCGTTTGCCGGCGATGCTCGACCCGAGCCAGTGCGTGTCGATCTTCGCGACTGGATCGTGCAGGTCATTGTCGCCGGCGGGCTGCGTGAATCGTTGCCGCTGCCGGACCCGGTCGTCCCAGGCGCGGCGGTTGTGTTCGCGTGCCGCCGCTGGGAAAGGGGCGTCCGCCTCGTCGCCGAGCATGTTTACTGCTCCGCCCGAGTGTGTCGCGCGAGGAACTCGAGTGCCGCCTCGGCAAGTCCTTCGTGCCCCCCCTCGAAGATCGTGACACGGCACCGGCCTGCCGTGCGGCGCAAATAGATCGCGCGGCCGTACGTGGCGTCGTCCACGGTGTCGCCGCTTTGTGGTTGATCGAGCCGGCCGTTGGGCCGACCGATCTGCTCGATCTCGGCCTCACTGATCGTGGGGAGCTGTTGTGCCGCGGCGACCACGTTGAACGCTTCTAGCGAGTGTCGCACCCTGACCGAGCCCTTGTGGCCGTCATGCACGCCGGCGGCGATGTCCAGCGGCAGGCCAACCGCCCCGGCGAGAAATGTCTTCGGCGAGCGTGCGCGGTACTCCTGATCGACAGCCGCGCTCTCGCCAGGCGCTCCGCCGCAACTCTTGCGGAGCATCTCGCCATAACGGTCCTGCGCATGCATGACGTGCCACGCAGTCAGATCGCTGATACCGACCCACGCACTGGCCGCCGCCCAGAGGTGCGGATGCCGTCCGGCCATGAGCATCGTCATGTGTCCGCCACCACTGCTGCCGGTGAGATACACGCGGCTGCGATCGACTGGATAGCGCTCGGCGACCCACGCCACCGCGTCGACGATGTCTTGTTGCGCGAGCACCGAGCCGCAGGCCTCGCTATGATCGTTGACGCCGCGAAAGTTGGGCATCAGCAGCAACCAACCCCGTTTCAGAGCACCTTGCTCGAAGGCACTCTGACGCTGCTCGACGTTGCCACTCCAGGAGTGTAGCAGCACCAGGAGTGGCAGCGGCTTGCCTTTCTCGATGCCGTCGGGAAGCGTCAGATAGCACTTCTCCGGCGACTTGTCGATCGAACTCGGAACCGTAATCGCGATCCGCTCGACAGCTTGCGCCGCCGTGACGAGCGAGAGACACGCCAAGAGCCAAACGATACGCCCAATCATGTTGCTGAGACCTTGCTGTGTGAGGGGGGCGGCCGCGTGGCGCTAGCCAAGCATCCCCGGGTATTGAGGTTCAGGTAATTAAGTTAACAGGACGACCAACGGGAGTCCGTAAGGACCGGCCTCGCGTTGCTCGGCCTGCAAAGTTCATTATCTGAGAATCCATAAATAAATAACGCCGACTACAATGCCACGGGAACATTGTAGTCGGCGTTGACGCGCCTGGGCAGCGCGTTTCCCCCTCCCGGAGATTTTCTGCGGGGTTAGCGACTCCCCTGCACGGTGTTCATGGGCCGTCGTGCCAGACTGGGGGGCGGCACGTCGATTGTCTCGTCGCGCAATGCGATCCGCTGCGCCAATTGGTGCGTGAGGTCGATGAACTGCGTCTTGACCTCGGGCGAGACGTCCTGCATGCGGTTGGTCAACGAGACGATCTTCGTCGGATTGACCTCGGCGGCTCGGTTGAGCGTGCCGATAAAGTTCGCCGTCTCGCGAAAGTTGTGGTCGGCAAAGTGGCCGACGAGCGGCTGGAAGGTCTTGACGACCAACTCGGCGCCGACGTTGTCGATCTGGATGAACGAGTCCATCGCGCACACTGCATAGTCGCGGCCGTCACTCGCCTGTCGATACTCGCTCCGGATCGACATGACGCATTTGCCCATGACCCGCCGGGTGAACAGGGCACCGTCGTACACTCCCTCGGCAATCACCAACGTGGCTTCAGGCGTTTGCAACAGCACCTCGATGCTCCCCACCGTCCCGGCCCCGTCGTCGGTGGCAAACGTGGTGGGGCTCGTGCGTCGCAGCGAGACATCGCTGATCCCCAGCACGCGCCACAGATTGACGACCAGATCCGGATGGGCAAGCACGAACCTGTACATGTTCGGATCGCAGGGGATCGATTGCGTCGGCAAGTGACGGAAGATCGACGTGTCGTTGACCACGCTGAGCACTCGTTTCCGATCGCGCTCTTTGAGGCGGTGCAGTGGGAGTTGGCGGAAGGCCTCTTCGCGCGCCTCGCGGCTGCTCTGGCCCGACTCCGCTTGCGGAGGCTTGGCCTCGACGGTCGAGACGACCGCATGGGAGAACAGGCAAGCGAACATCAAACTGCGGACAACTCGACAAGCAACGCGCGCAATCGGAGCCGGCGCACAAGGTGCTAGCATCGTTGAATTCCCCCCGGAAGTCGAACTGTGCGTGGTACGGTGACCGGCCCCAGGATTCGTGAAACTGTGCCGGTCTTAGGGTTTATTCGGCTGCGTGTGCGAGATAGCCACAGTCGGAGTTGTGGGATTTTGGTCTTGCTGGCGGCGACCGAGATTCCGAAAATGCCCTGGCTTCTCAACCTGAGCGTAGGTTGGGAGGTCTGTCGAGTCCGGCGCGACATGACGAGCGCGCTCCACGATCGCAAATGGCATGGAGGCCACCCGCGTGCATCAGCCCCCGAAACTTTTGATTCTGCTGGCCGTCGTGTTGCCGGTGCTCGCGTTGGGCCTGTTGCTGTCGCGCAGTTTGACCGTCCCGCCGCAGGGAGACGAGCAGCTTCAGGCTTGGTTCACCCGCTGGGAAGCGACGACGGACGAACAGTCGCGGACCGAATTGCGCGCCGTGCCACGCAACCCGGCCGGGTGCGCGCAGTTGGCGCAGGCCTTGGCCTCGCGGCGCGGCGAGTTCGTGCAGGAAACACGCCGGTTGATCGTCGAGTGGTTTCAGGAATTGGAATTGGCCGACGATGCGCAAGCCAGTGCGATCGACGTGGCGCTGATGCATGAGCTGGCCAAACGCATGGACCAGTACTCGCCCCTCGGTCGCCGCGCGGCTGCGGAGCTGGCCACGCGACGCATCGCCGCGCCGCGCGCGCAGTCGCCCGAGGCCTATGCGCGATTCCTCACCGACTGCCAGCAAATCCTCACGTTTCAGAGCCCCGCCGACGTGTCGGCGACCGTGCAGACCGACCCCCATGACTTGGCCGCGCAGCGTGCGCAGTTGCAACGACTCAAGCAGCCCGAGTATTTGCTGTCGCCGTCCAGCGACAGCAAGGTGCTGCTGGCTCCGCTGCCGAGCAGCGAGGTGGAACCACCGACCCCTCGTATCCGGGCCAACGAGGCCGAGGCGAGTCAGGGCGCGGGGCGACCGCAGTTGCGAGCGCCGCAAACAGCGTTGGAGCTTGAGCCGAGTCCGGTTTCGTCGACCCCCGCGGCCAATCAACCGGCATCGCTCACATCGCCGCTCAAGAGCATGCCGCTGATCGAACTCTTGACGCAGTTGCATATCAACGATGCCGCGCAAGCCTCGACCGCCGAGCGCGAATTGGTGCGCCGGGGCATCACTCCGCGACAGATCGAGATCGGCCGGGCGCTCACGTCGCCGCTGGCCAGCGAACGTCGCCGTTGGGCCGACGCCCTGCCGAACCTGGCCGAGATCGACGCCAAACCGTGGCTGTTGTGGCTCAGCCGAGACGCCGACGCCGACGTTCGCCGCACGGTCGTGACACTGATGGCCACGAGCCGGGAGCCGGAGTTACTGCGCCGGCTTGCCGAGATTGCCGCGACCGACGAGAACGAGATGGTCCGCGAGTTGGCCGCCCGCGTCACCTCGCCACGTCGTTAGTATGCGAAATGGCGTTTAGATGCCAAACTGGCGCAGGACCAGCGGGCAGATGTCGATATCGGCGAGTGCTCGGCCGAGCAATGCGCCCTTCTGCGACGCGATCACCAGTCCGCGTTGTGACTCGTCGTGGGCCGGTGCCCCGTGCGACCCCTTGACGAGCGCGGCATTGAGCGGAATGGTGCGCGACGGCATGTCGACATGCAGTTCGACCGGGTCATAACCCGGCTTGCGATGGATGTCGACCGTGCGCGCAAAGCCCGGCGCTCGGGCGTCGTCGAGCCACCAGTAATAGGCTTGCCAACTATGGGGCTGCGAGACGAGCACAACCTCGCCCGAGCGGGCATGATCGAGGTCGAGCCGCCGCCGATCGTCACCGGCAACCACCTCGGCGATCCCCTCGCGGCCACGGAATAGGTCGACGACCCGGCCGATGTCATGCGAGTCTCGCACGAACACATGCGCGAATTGATGATCGACCATCGCCCAGGCGCGGCTCGTTTGCAAATCGAGATGCTCGCCGTCGTTCTGGGCCGTCACGCTGAGTAGTCCCGCCTCGCGTAGCACGCGATTCGGATACACGACATGGCTCACGGGACGGATCGTGTACTCGCTGGCCACGAGCCACAATGGGGGCGTTTCGTACGCGGCATTGACGCGCTCGATGAGTCGGCCGAGTACCTCGTCCAACTCTGATAGCGAACGCCGCGCGGCTTCGCTATCGGGGCCGAGCTTCTGGGCGGCGTAGTCCAAGTGCGGCAGGTAGGCATAAATGAATCGCGGATGAAAGCTGCTGGCGGCGATAGCGGCGGAGTCGGCAATCCAGGCGGTCGAGCGAATGTTTGCCAGCGGGCCCCAGAAGTGCTGTAGCGGAAAATGTCCCAATGCGTCGCGCAGCGTGCCGTAGAGCTCCGTCGGCTTGCTATAGCACCACAGCGACTCGCTGCCGTCGGGATTATGGATTGGAGCGGGTGTGCAGATCGTATCGGCTCCGCATCCTTTGCTATGCAACGGGAACCAAACGGCCGAAGTTAACTCTGGCGAGTGTTGGTGGAGCAAATCCCAAATCTGCGGACGCTCGATGCATTCGTTCCACGCGGTCCACATTTCGACTTCGTTACGGTCGCGCCAATAGAAGCCGTTGGCAATCACGCCATGGTCTCTCGGGAGCAATCCCGTCGTCATGTTGGCCTGCACCGGACAAGTCACGCACGGAAAGCTCGGGACTAGCGCGGACGATTCGCCCCCCTCGGCCAGACGTTTGAGGTGCGGCATGTGGGGCACGTCCTGGCGACGCAGCCCAGGGATCGACAACAAGACGACGCGGTCAACCATCGATAGCGATCCTCGTAACGGGTTCGGCTCGCCGGAGAGGCGCTGCGGCGAACCGCGGGGAGATGTTCGTTCACGACAAGGAGGAGAGACAATGAAAACTTGGTGGCAAAATCTACTGGTCGCGGGCGTGCTCGTCGCCACGGCGAGTGTCGCGCAAGCCGAGTTTGGCTACGGCGGATTCGGTTTCGACTATCAGAGCGCTGGCTGCGGCTGCAACGTACCGGTTGCCACGCATTGCTGCAACCCGGTCGTCCATGGCGATCCCGGCTTCCATTACGGCGCGGGCCCGATGGGCTGCGGCTGCGGTGTCCCGCACGGCTATGGCTACGGGGCACCCTATGGTTACGGCGCCGGCTATGGCATGGGTTACGGCTATGGCATGCGACAGCCGTTGGTGTCGACGAAAGTCTACTACCCAATGCAGCCGGTCCGCAACGTGTTCAAGGCGATCACCCCGTAAGCGTCCACCCAGTTGCCGATCGAAGCGGTCACTCGTGGCCCCCATGGCCGACCGCGCGAACAGGCCGTCGCGCGGCGGCTCGGCGCAGATAAAAACAAAACCCTCGCTGATGAGTAATCATCGCGAGGGTTTTTTCTAGTAGCAGGGGCGGGGGTCGAACCCGCGACAGCCCGCTTATGAAGCGGGTGCTCTAACCACTGAGCTACCCTGCCAACTCTCTGGCCCACAAAGGCTTAACGACCGCCGCGAAGGCCCGTCACGGGCTGCCGGCTGCCGTTAAAATAGATTACCACACCCGATGCCGCTGACAAGCCCATTCAGAGAGGCTCTCTCAACAGCGCGTGGGCTCATTCAACCCCACAAAGCTCGGATCGGCGTGCCCCGCTGGTCGACAATGCCGACGAGTCAAGCGGAAGGTCAGTTACTTCTTCACCCGCTCAATGGCCACACGCAGGAAATGGACCCCCGAGCCGTTCATGTAGACGGTACCGACCGTGTCACGGTCGACTTGCACGGTGCGGGCTGAATAATATCGTGCGGTGATGGGGAGCGTCGGCAGCACGCTCACCGTGCGATCGTTGTTCCAAGTTACGCCATCGTCGGCTGAATAGTTGTAATGCAGGCCGACGTTCTTGGTGCCTACTCCATACGTGACGAGTACGCCGCCGTCGCTGAACACGGTCAACTCGCCGCTGTCTGGGTTGAACAGACGGGGTGGGCCGACGCGCAGCGGTAACAGCCAGGATTTCAAAGTGACTATGCGGTTGTCTGAAACGTCAGGCACTGTGGCTAGCCAATGTGAACTCTTCGTGCTCCAAGTCGACGATCGAGTCGACAATCCGATCGGGCCGATATCCGTAACGTGATAAATCTTCAAGCTTGGTGCCGCCGCTGAGGACGAGCACTGTGCGGTAGCCGAGTTGTACACCGCCCAGGATATCGGTCTCCATCGTGTCGCCGATGATGGTCGTCTCTTCGGCTCGCAGACCAAGTTCCTTACGCGCGCCGCGGATCATCACCGGACTGGGCTTGCCGACGCTGAAAGCCTTTACGCCCGTGGCTGCCTCGAGCATCGCGACAATCGCCCCGCATCCGGGACGCAACCCCTGCGGAGTCGGACAATTTACGTCCGGATTGGTCGCGATCAACTGCGCGCCCGCGAGAATCATTCGCACCGCTTGGTCGATCATCTCCATCGTCAACGTGCGCCCCTCGCCAACAACCACATAGTCGGGGTCGTGATCGACGATCGAGTAGCCGTTGCGATGCATGGCATGCAGCAATCCACCTTCGCCAATGACATACGCCGTGCCGCGAGGTTTCTGCTTGGCTAGAAACCTCGCCGTGGCCATCGAGCATGTGAACACATGACTCTCTTGGGCGCGAATGCCCATCCGTTGCAGCTTGATCGCCACGTCGCGGCGAGTCCGCTGACTGTTGTTCGTTAGAAACAGAAACGGTATTTGCTGGTCGATGATCCGATTTACGAAACGGTCGGCTCCTGTGATCAATTCGCGACCGCGATAAATAACGCCATCCATGTCGATGAGATATCCGTGGGGCATCACACTCACCTAGAATAAAGTGGAGTACAGAGGTCGGTTCCCCGTGTGCTACACGTCGCGCAACGTCTTCGATCGACGACAGCCGCGCGTCCCGAGCGAACCGACACAGATTAGTTAACAACGCAGGCTCGTCGTCAGGTGATGCGTTCCAGAGACGATGGCCCGGGTCCAGTGGATCGCAAATGCTATGCCAAAGTGGCGGACATGATCGGGTGACAGCGTTGTAATTCCCTGTGATGACAACCACTTCTGACTGACATCACGTCTTTATTCGTGTCGTTGTGGGCACTCACTCCGCGGGGGAGCATTTAACAAATGCGTATTGATTCGTGCGCAGGCCTTGAGCACTCGCGCTTAAGTGCGCGGCACAAGCATGTTGCCAAGATTGCTTCAAATGCCAATTGTCTGAGCACATCAACCAGGGGCGCGTGATTGCTGCACTCACTATTTTTTCAAGCGCTCGATGGCCACACGCAGGAAGTGGACCCCCGAGCCGTTCATGTAGACGGTACCGACCGTGTCACGGTCGACTTGCACGGTGCGGGCTGAATAATATCGTGCGGTGATGGGGAGCGTCGGCAGCACGCTCACCGTGCGATCGTTGTTCCAAGTTACGCCATCGTCGGCTGAATAGTTGTAATGCAGGCCGACGTTCTTGGTGCCTACTCCATACGTGACGAGTACGCCGCCGTCGCTGAGCACCGTCAGATGGCGTCCTTCGGCGGTGTCGGTATCGGGTACGCTGCGAAAGCCACTCACCAGCTGCCACGTGCGTCCCTCGTCGGTCGAGCGAAGCATCTCGGGCCCCATCGCCAGCAACGTCCCCTTGGCCGTGCGAACGATCTGCTGGAACGAGTGTTGCTTGCCTCCGGCGACCGCCGCGGGGAACACCGTCAACTCGCGTGTGCGTGGATCGAACAGACGGGGTGGGCCGACACGCAGCGGTAACAGCCAACGACCGTCACTCCACGGTTGCACGTTGTGCCGCACCGCGCCAAGGTGATGCCCCTCGATGGGCCCGATCAACAGCTGCTCGCTCCAGGTTTGGCCTTGGTCGCTGCTGAGCGTGTAGAGCAACGCGCGCTCGTAGTAGCCGTCGGTCTTTTTGTCGTCGGCAATGTAGTTCCAGGTCACCAACACCCGATCATCGCTCAAGGCGTCGACCGTGCCTGGGTAGACCTCGAAGACCTTTACTTCCCGAATCACGTCGGGTCGTTTGGCGCTGGTGGCAATCTCGCCGGGCTGGCTCCAGGTGCGGCCGTCATCGGTCGAACGCGTGGCCCAGAGCACGTTGGCATTTTTGTAGACGACGATCAGCGTCCCGGCCTGGGTGCGGCAGATCGACGGGTGAATGTGCCCGCCCGTGCCATAGGGGGCGAGCGTCACGGGTCGATCGGGCGATTGAAACTTTTGCAGGCGTTGTCCGCCGATCTCGGCCACATACAGATTCTCGAAGGCATCGAAGGCGAGCATGTGGGGCAGGCGGAACTCGCCGGTCGCGCTCCCCTCGCTGCCCAGTCGCCGTACAACTTTCCCTTGAGCGTCGAGTTGCAGAACTTGATTGGCGCGGCCGTCGGCCATGAACAACTGTCCCGCGCCGTTGTATGCCAGGCCATAAGGCGCGAATCCGTTCCAAACGTCGAGCAACTCCCCCTCGGGGCTAAATATCTGAATGCGATCGTTCTCGCGATCGCCGACGACGATGCGCCCTTGCGCGTCGATCACGATCGCGTGCGGAATGCGGAACTCGCCGCGCTCTTTGCCCGGCTTGCCCCACATCTGCAACAGAGCGCCACTCGGCGAGAACTTCATCACCCGGGCGTTGCCGTAGCCGTCGGTGATATAGAACTCGCCGTTGGGACCGAAGGCGATGTCGGTTGGCTTGTTGAATTGATCGGGACGGTCTCCCGGCTGACCGGTCCCGAGCGTGAGCAGCAATTTGCCGCGACGATCGAACTTGAACACGCGATGGTTGCCGATGTCGGTCACCCAGACGTTGTCTTCGCGATCGATCCGCAGACCGTGAGCCGACGCGATCACGTCATCCCCCCACGAGCGGAGCAGCTTGCCTTGCGCGTCGACGCAGATGATCGGATGTGGCCCGCGATGGAACAGGTAGATTTCGCCGAACCGATTGACGGCCACGGCCGAGCAGGCGCCCAGTTTGTACTCGGCGGGCAGTTGCAGGAACTCGCCCGCTGGTTCAAGCTCCGCGGCCGATAACTGCTTCGTGATCGGTACCAGGAGCAAGACGAGTGTCGAGACGGCTGAGCATAGCTGGCGATTCATGGCAGTCATCCGGCGGAGTTCGTAGGGGTGGAGTGTTCAGACGCGGAGCATCAGTATACACGAATTGCATGAGTCCTTCTCCCTCGGGGAGAAGGTTTGCCTCGGTTCAACTCGACACGTCGACGTCTTGGGCCCAGTCGGGGAGTGGTGCCGTGAAGGTTGTCCGTTCGCGCGTCAGCGGATGCGTGAAACGAATGCTGTGGGCAAACAAACACAGCGGCGGATCGTCGATCGTGCTGGTCTGTGTGTTGCCCAGTTGTTGACCGCTCAGGTACAGGGTCTCGCCGCAGATAGACCAACCCAGGAGCCAGAGATGCAGTCGGATTTGGTTCGTGCGGCCGGTGAGCGGGCGGACTTCAAGTAATGACGTGCCGTCTGCGAATCGTCGCAACACACGAAACTCGGTCCGAGCGGCGAGCCCGTCGGACTCGTCGATCGAGCGGGCGCCGTAGCGGCCCACATCGGCACCGATCGGGGCGTCGCACTCAAACGCATCCTGAGGCGGATGCCCCTGCACGCGGGCTCGATAGAGCTTGTCGACTTCGCCCCGCTCGAACTGCGATTGAATGAGCCCGGCAAAGTGTCGCGTGCGCGCAAACAGCACCACGCCGCTGGTGTTCGCGTCGAGTCGATGAGCCGGTCGCGGCTTTTGCGGGCGATACGCGCATTGCAGGAAGTACTGCAACGTGTTGCGGTTGTATTGTCCGCTGGGGTGCAACGGCAGCGGGGCGGGCTTGTTGAGCACCACCACCGCCTCGTCTTCGTGAAGAATGTCAATCGCGACGCTGACATCCGGCTCGCACGCATCACGCTGCAAATGGAAATAACGCTGGCCCGATTGAACAACGTGCTCGAGTGTGACGGGCTGCTTATTGCGATCAAGCAATTGCCCGGTGCGAGCGATGCTCTCCCAGTACTCGTGGCTCACATGCGGTAAAATGCCGTGGAGGAACTCACGGAGCGTGCGGCCCTGGTGCTGGTCGCTGACATCGACCGGGCGGAAGTTGTCATAGGGCCGACTACCGGGCAGCGGATGCGTGGCCTCGTGCAAAGCCTGTCGTCGCGCGGCGAGCGCGCCCGCCCGCTGCTCCGCACTCGGCGCGAAGCAGTAGGGGCACGAGATTCCTTTGCTAAACCGAGGGTCCCGTTGCTCGTCGATTGTCAGTGGCGTCAGGCAGACGTAGCACTGATCGCTCTTGGTCTCGCGCAGCCCGTGATCGACGCCGACGCGCTGATCGAACACGAAGCACTCACCATTAAAGTGCGTCCCACCGCACTCCTCGAAGTACTTGAGAATGCCCCCTTCGAGTTGCCAGACATGCTCGAAGCCCGCCTGCGACATGAATGGCCCCGCCTTTTCGCAACGGATGCCGCCGGTGCAGAACATGACGATCGGTGACTGCTTGAGCTCGTTGGGCAATTGGGCGACGGCGGCCGGAAAGTCCCGAAAGTGTTGCAGGTCGAGCGTCAGTGCGTTGCGGAACGTGCCCAACCGGACCTCGTAATCGTTACGCGTGTCGAGCAGTGTGACGGGGCGGCCCTCGTCGAGCCAGGCTTTGAGCTGCTGGGCTTTGAGCTTGGGCGAGGGCCGCTGTGCGGGATCGATCCCGGGCACGCCGAAGGCGATGATCTCGCGTTTGATTTTGACCAGCATGCGGTTGTAGGGCTGTCGATCGCTTTCGCTCAGCTTGACGTCGAGTTCGGCCAGTTCGGGAATTCCACGCAGTTCAGCCAGCAGCAACTCGACCCGGCCGCGCTCGCCAGCCACGAACAGGTTGATCCCCTCGGTGCTGAGCAGGATTGTCCCCTTGAGCTCCCACGCCTGGCAAAGCCTTTTGAGTCGTTCGCGCAGCGGCTTGAGCTGTGTCAGGGGCGCGAACTTGTACGCGGCAAGGTTGATGATCGATGACATAAACGAATTACGACGACTCTCGAAGACGGGGGACGAATGCCGGCTCGCGCGTCAGTCGGCGACCGTCACCTCAACACTCTCGATGTTATTGCGCCCCGACTTGGGAAACGGCCGGGGCATGGGCTGCGCCACGCCGTTGGAATCGATCGTCCGACAACGGAGCTGGTATTTGCCCGCGGGCTGCGGCGGGATCAGCGCGGCCCAATGGGCCAGCGCGTACCGCTGGGGCCAATGTGTCGGACGAAGCGTGTCGTCGGAAAAGTTTCGCGTGCCGACGGGCATCGAGCCTGCGAGGCCACCCTCCCACCGCTCGGGCGGAGAGAGGATTTCAGCGTCTTGCCACGGAGCGCGGGTAAAGTGCGGGTCGTCCGCGGGCCATTTCGCGTCACTCGACTGCAACCACCATTGGACCCGCGTGAGTCCCGACATGCCGACCTGGGTCAAGCCAGTGATCGGCCACGCTTCGCTCGGCTTGATCGTCTTCGGATAGGCGATGAACCGCGCGAAGGTCTTCATCGTGCTGTCGACATCGTTGTTGCCGCCGGCGTAGGTGTCGTTGCCAAATGGGCTGTTGGTGAGCAACACACGCTGCAGCCATTTGACACTTTTGAAACCGTAGGCGTCGGGGACCAGCATTCGCACGGGGCCGCCGCGCTTCACGCTCAGGTATTCGCCGTTGAGTTTGTAGCACAAGATGACCGGGTGCTCGCCGGGGGGATCTTCGAGCACGCGACCGATGGGCAGCGAGCTTTGAAAACGCTGCTTGATGTCGTTGTTGTGAAAGCCATAGTAGAAGACGCGCCGCACATCGATCGTGGGCTTGGTGAGCCACAGCACGTCGCGAAGCGGCACCCCCTCCCAGAGCCCCATGCCGAGCGGTCGCCCGCCGTTGTTGCAGGTCATGATCTTGAGAAATCGCACGGCGTGCTGCTCGGCCAGCTTCATCAAACCGGCCCAATCGAGGGCGTTGCCCGACTCGTGCGAGATGGGGGCTTCGATCTTCGAGGTCGAGTCGGGATCGGCGACCACATCGAGCTGCCAAGTCTCCTGGGTCAAGCCGGCCTCGCGCAGCTTGTCTTCGCTCAGCGAAGAGGGGAGCGGCGTGCCGCGCTCGACCGTGCCGAACTCCTGAGGCAGCGTCAGATACTTGAGCTTAGCGATCGCTTCCGTCAAGGCCGGCGATTTTGTCCCCTCGGCTCCGCGCAGGATCGACGTGTGCCAAGCCAGAGCACCCAGCGCTCCGAGCGAGAGAAAATAGCGGCGGCCGAGTTGCAGATGCTCCTCAGCTAAATCTCGGCGATCCTCGGACATCGGTAACGACTCGTGAGAGGTGAGATGAGTTGCGAAGCGTCCATTGCGGTCGTTTCCTAACGGGCGACCAACTCGCTGATGGTGTTATCGGCTTCGCCCCCTTGGAAGTTTGCGGGCACACTGACGCCCATCCGGTCGAACACGGTGCGCCAGAGGTTGCCGAGCCGGACGTCTTCTTTGACGAGGTGGCCTTGGTGCTGCACGCCGAGTCGAGCGCCGCCGGCGAGCATCGTGGGCAGGTGGTGATTGTGATGCGCGTTGATCGACCCGCCGCTGCTGCCGTAGGCCACGAGCGTGTGGTCGAGCAGCGTGCTGTCCCCCTCCTTGATCGACTTGAGCTTGCCCAGGAAGTAGGCCCAATCTTCCATGTACCAAATGTCCGACTGCGTGAACCACTTCAGCTTGTCGGGATCCTCGCCGTGATGGGTCATCTCATGGTAGTTGTACGGGTTGCCCATGTCTCGCCATGAGCCGGTGCCGTCTTGGCCGTCCATCCGCGGCAGGTACGCAATCACCCGCGTGCTGTCGGTCTGTAGCGCGAGCGCGATCACGTCGTACATCAAACGCTGATAGCGGCGGTATTCGAGCCCCGATTTGTCGGGATCGAGTCCTTGTTCCTTGCCGAACTCGAGTGATGCGACGTTGGGCTTGGGCTTGCGGAGCCAGTCTTTCTCGTCCTGCATGCGACGCTCCAGGTCGCGAATGCCGGTGAGGTACTCTTCGAGCTTGCGGCGATCGTCGACGCCGAGCCGCTCGTTGAGCTGCCGCGCCTCGCCGGTGAGCGAATCGAGCACGCTGGCGCGGCGGACAAACTCGGACTCGCGCTCGTTAAGTGTCTCGGACGTGTCTTGCCGAAACAGCATGTCGAACAGCACGTGGGGCCGGTTCTCCGACGGGATGGGCGTGCCGCTGGGGCTCCAGGAGAGCGTTTGGTCATAATAGCCGCCAAAGCCGGTGCCGCGCTTGATCCCGAGTGACAGCGAGGGGAAGCGTGTCTCGCGGCCGATGGCCGCCGCCAACTCCTGATCGCACGACACGCGCAGTTTCCCGCCGGGGGCGCGGGTGTTCGTGCCGGTGAGGAACGTGCGGTCGCCAACGTGCCCGCCGGAGTACGTCAGCTTCAGGCCCGAGATCACCGTGAAGTCGTCACGCAGTGCGTCAAGCGGCTTGAGGATGGGAGTTGTCTTGTAATCGCGACCGGTCTCGGCCGGGGTAAAGTCCCGGCCGTTGATCCCCAGTCCGTAGAAGCAAAATACCGCGCGGCGCGGACGCTCGTTCTCGGCGAGCGAGCCGGCGGTGGTCACCGAGTCTGCCCGCACGCTCATCGCGTCGAGCCACGGGAGCGCGAGCGAGATGCCCGCCCCTTGGAGGAACGTGCGTCGCGGCAGAGCTACATGAGTTCGCTTGATATGCACGATTTGTACTCCTTCACTTGGTGACAAAAGGCTCGCTGGCGACAATGCCACGCACGAGCGACTGGAGTCGGTATTCGTCCTGTTTTAATCGACTCACGAGCGTGTCGACCACCGCATGATCCGTGTACCCGACCGGGCGGCCCAGTGCGTAGGTGAGCAGCTTGACGCTCAAAGCCCGCGCGAACTTGTCGCGTTGCGAGAGCAATCCCGCTTTGTACTCGCCGAGCGTTTTGAAGGCGCGCCCGTCGGGGAATACGCCGCTGACGTCGAGTGTCGGGCCTTGGTTGCCCTGGTACCCCTCGCCGTTGAACCGCTCGCGCCACTTGCCAATCGCATCGTAGTTCTCCAAGGCCAGCCCGAACGGGTCGAGCTTGGCGTGACACGAGGCGCACACCTCGTCACGGCGGTGCAGTTCGATGCGCTGCCGGAGCGTCAGGTTCTTGCCCGAGGTGTTGGGCTGAATCTCTCCCGCGTTCGGCGGCGGATTGTTGGGCGGATCGTTCAGCAACTGTCGCAAGACCCACGAGCCGCGGCGCATCGGCAGCGTGCGGGTACCATCGGCCAGGTAAGTCATCAGGCCGGCCATGCCCAGCACGCCACCGCGATGATGCTCGGGGGTGATCGAAACACGGCGGAACTCGGCGCCGCTGACCCCCTCGACCCCGTAATGCCGCGCGAGCCGATCGTTGATGACCAGGAAATCGCTGTCGATGAACGCGGTGATGGGCAAGTTCTGGGCAAGCACTTCGGCGAAGAATGCGAGCGGCTCCTGCTGCGAGGCCAGCTCCAGAGCGCGGTCATAATCGCGATACTCGGCCGCCGGCTTGATGCTGCCGTAGTCGCGAACCCCGAGCCACTGCCCGGCAAAATTCTGCACCAACTGTTGCGCCTTGGGGTCGGCGAGCATCCGTGTGATTTGAGCGTCGAGCACCTTGGGGTCGCGCAACTTCCCTTGCTCGGCAAGCTTCCAGAGTTCGTCGTCGCTCATTGTGCTCCAGAGGAAATACGAGAGCCGCGAGGCGAGTTCGTAATCGTTGAGCGGTCGCGGCTTGACCTGGGTGCCGGTGGGCTCTTCGAGGAACCAAAAGCCCGGCGCGCAGAGCACACGCTGCAAGCCGATCCGCATCGCTGCGTGGAACGACAACTGCCCGTTGGTCTGAGCGTCCTGAACGACCGCGACGATCGAGGCGACCTCGGCGGGAGTCACCGGGCGACGGTAGGCGCGGGGCAGGAAACGCGAGAATATCTCGCTGAGGTATGCCTCGTCGCGCCGCTCATCCCCCGCGAATAGCAATGCCTTGTGACTCTCCGGCGGCCACTCTTTTTGGATCGGCCCTTCGACCTCGATCGACTCCAAGAGCAACCGCGGAAGTTGTTCCAGATCCATTTCGGGGTTGTAGATGTACATGACCCCGGTATGGGCGTTCATGACCTTCTCAAGTGCGTCGCGCTCCTTTTTCAGCGCGTCCATCTCGGTCTGCGGCGCGCGGCGCGTGGCGGCTTGCTCCATGCGACCCCGCAGGCCCGTCCACTTCGAGAAGAGTTGCTTGTATTCCGGAGGGTTTATCACCGCCTTGTCGGTGTGATTCCACAACAGCGTGAACACCTGTGGGCCTTTGATCTCGCCATTGACCGGTCCGCGCAGGAACATCACGGCCTCGGTCACGCCCGAGGGGTCGAGTGTCACTTCCTGGTCGACCTGAATCGGCGAGTTGCGGGAGTAGAACAAGCGGAACTTGTTGGGCTCGGTCCGGCCGCGATTGTCGACCTTGGCCTTGATGCGAAAGCGATAGTAGCCGTCTTGCGTGACGACGGTGTTGATTGCGAAGTGCTCGACAACGCCCCAGGCGGCGAGTTCGCGCGAGTACGTGGGCCCCCCCTGGATATGCTCGACGTGGGTCGCGTGGATGAGCTTGTCTTTTGCCCCGCGCGGAATTTTATGCGCGAAGCCGGGAAACACTTCGACCTCGTCCGCAGGGGGCCGACGACGTATGAAATCGAAGCGATTTTCGAGGCGGTTCATCTTGGGCGGGGCGGTGACAATCGCCTTACTGGCGATCTTGGCCGCCACGCCGAGACTGCGCTCGATCTGCGTCTGATCGAAGAACAGCGCCACGCCCAGGCGATCGAAGCCCTCGGCCTGGCCGTCGGCCGGCAGGTCCTCGACCAGCGGGCGGACGATGTTCTCGTCCAGTTTGAGCAGATCGCGCACCGTGTTCGCATACTCGTCGCGGTTCAGTCGCCGCATCGGTATCCGTCCGCCGGCATTTTTCGCCGCCAGCTCGACCTCGCGCAGTCGGGCGTTCACCCAGGAGACGAACGCGCCGACCTGAGCCGCGCTGGGGCGCGGATTCCCCTCGGGGGGCATCTCGCCGGCGTTGATGCGATCGAGCACCTCTTTCCACTGCTCGGCGACCTGGACCTTGGTGAAGTCACCGTCGAGCTGGTCGACACGGTAGCCGGCCTTGGCCTGCCGCGCGTCGTGACACGAGGTGCAGAACTGTTGCAGGAACGGCTTGACTGGCGAAAGGTCATGGGGCGCGGCCGACGCGATGGCCTGCGGCGCGATGACCATGATGGTCAGCAAGGCCCAACAGCGATTCGAGTTCGGACGGTTCGCAAATTGGCTCACGAGCGTTACGACCCCTTGATCTGGTAGCAGAAGATCAACTCTTGATCGCGGAGGAACAGTCGACCACCGGACACGACCGGCGGGGTCCAGACTTTGCCGCTCGGTTTACGTTGGCTCGATTTCTCGCTCAGGGTGAAGCGGCTGAGCACCGTGCAGGCGGTACTTGTGGCCGAGAGCAGATGCACCACGCCGTCATTCTCGCCGTAACAGTACAGTTTGCCGTCGGCGAACGTCACGCTCCCCGTGGGAACTTTGCGTTCGGACCACACGACCTCGCCCGTCTCGAATCGCTGGCAACCGAAACCCTGCCGCGCGCCGGAGCCGTACACGTGACCGTCGAACAACACGACGTTGCCATGATGGTTGGTGAGTTGATTGCCCAGGTACATGCTCTGCGTCTGAAACGCTCCGCCGCTGCGCGTGACCTTAATCAACTCATTGCCGTTGGCCGTGCCGACGGTGAGGTAGACGTGGGCTCCGGCGACGATGGGTGAGTTGACGACCTCGGTTCCAAGGCGATGTTCGTGCTTCCAGAGCAGCTTGCCATCGGCGGCGGCGATGCCACGCAGACCCTGATTGGTGAGCACGACGTACTGGCGCACGCCATCGATCTCGGCGATCGAGGGGGAGCAGTAAGCCGCCTGGTCGGTCAGTTCGGTGCTGCGCCAGATGACCCGGCCGGTCATTTTATCGAGCGCGGCGAGTGTGCCCAGCGGGCCGCCCGGCGAGCAGATGAGTTGGTCCCCCTCGACGAGCGGCGACCAGGTGAATCCCCAGCCGAGGTTCTTGGGCCCACCGCCGATCGGGTTCACCTGGGCTTGCAAGTCGCTGGGCAAATTGAGCTTCCACAGCACCGCGCCGTCGGCGAGTTTGACACACACGAGCTCGCCATTGCCGCTGAGGGCGTAAGCCCGATCGCCATCGATCGTGGGCGTGGCGCTGGGGCCGGCGCTCCACTGGTTTCCTTTGAAGTCGAATTTGGCCCCCAACTCGACCGACCATAGCGGCTTGGGTGAGCCGTTGTCGATGCTCTTCAGGTCCAGCGCGATGAGGTATTCCCGTTCGCCTCGATCGCCGAGTGTGTAAAGCCGATCGTCGACAATCGCCACGCTCGAATAACCGAGACCCGCGTCACGGTAGGTCCACAGCAGCGTGGGGCCCGCGGCGGGCCATGCGTCGAGCAGACCCGTCTCGTTCGAGCGGTCATTGCGGTCGGGACCGCGATACTGGGGCCAATCGCCCGCCCAGACGAGCGACGGTACCGCCACCAACATGAGTCCCAAGAGGAAGCGTTGGCCGAGCATCATGAGTCTCCTCTGGCAGGGTGCGAGGCGTGGGTCATCGATCCGAGCAGGCTTGCTATTATGCCCTAACTCGACGTCCAAGGGAATCAAATCGTCACTTAGGCCGACGAGTTACCTCGACGTGCGTTGGGCCCGCTTTTGTGACCGGCAGATGTCGACCACCCGGCCGTTCTCGGCCAGCGCCAGATGAAATCGCTGATCCCCTTCGAGGCGATGCAACGTGAGTTGGTAGGCGTCGCCGACCTTGGCCAGATACGGTCGCAGCTCGGGCGTTTTGGGGGCCCGCAGCTTGCCCCACGAGCCGTCGCCTAGGTACATCAGACCGTTGGCGTCGATATGGCCGTTGAGCAGCGGATGCGTCCGTTTGAAGGTGTGGTCATGATGTTCGAGCACCACGTCGACGTTGTAACGCTCGAACAGCGGCACCCAGTGAATGCGGTTCAACTCGCCGGTCCCGGCCTTGCCACCGTCCCCTTCGCTCTTGCGATACGACGGATAAGCGGGGACGTGGTTGGCAACGATCACGTGCGGGCAACGCTCACGCTCAGCGAGCGTCTGTCGCAACCAGTCGGTCTGCTCACCGTCGATCGAGCTGATGTGGCCTGTGTCGAGCAGGATCAGGCTCAGGTAGTCACCAAAGTCGAGCGTGGCATAGCTCCGGTCGGCATACAGGCCGTCGAAGAGCGCGAAGAAGAACGGAGCAGCGCTGCGCGGTTTGGCATAGCCGCCGCGGACTTCATGATTGCCCAGGCAGACCATGAGCGGAATGAGCCGCTTCTGGCTGTCGATCATGTAGCGGCTATAGTTGCGCAGGAAGCCCAGGTTCTCTTTGATCTTGTAGCCGTCGTCGTAAGCAATGTCGCCGCCGACGAGCGCGAACATCGGGTCTTGCTTGGCGGCGAGGATGTTGTTGTTCACCACATGCGTGTTCACGCCGCAGTCGCCCCCCGAGATGAATTGAAAGGCATCGGTGGCCTGCGCGGGCATCGTGCGAAAGCGATGCACGGCCTTCTCGTCCCCCAGGTGGAATTGGTACTCCGCCCCGCTCTTGAGCCCCGTCAACTCGACCCGATACACGCGCAAATCGGTCAGCGGGTAGGCGTGGTCGGCGACCTCGACGGTGTGCCACTCGACCTTCGGCGCGTCCTTGGTTGCCAGCAGCGCGTAGTGCAGTTGTGGCTTCTCTTCCCCCACGCGCGCGGCGACCCACTGCACGGTCATGGTCGTCGTCGGGTCGCGCTGCCAGGTGAGGAACAGCGTGTCGGGACGTGCGCCGCCGCGCGGAATTTCGTAGACCGACGAGACAACCGCCGGCGCGGCGGGTGTCTGCGCCGATAATGGAGCCGCCAGCGCGCCCGTGGCCAGGCTGCCCAGTGAAGTATGCAGGAACAGACGACGATCGAAGGACGACATGAGGACGCATCCAGCAGGGAAGTATGAGGCGGGAGAATACGCTAGGGCAGGTTGTCTTGCAGAGACGATGATTATAATCGACAGCCGCACGCATGTCTCGCGAGTTGCGATGTCGGCTTTTGTGTTCTCAACCCAGTTCGATTATCTTGAGGGGCACGCCCGACGAGCGACACCAGCCCGTCGCGGGTCGACCATCATGCCCCGGGTGGGCACCTATTTTCAGGACGAATAGCCAATGAGCGGAGCTCGAAGCGTTATATTTACTCAGGTCTGCGCTTGCGTCGCGGCTTGGTTCGCGCCGGCGGCGCTCGCGGCGGAACCGGCCAAGGATCAGCACGTGGTCGTCATCAGCATCGACGGCTTAGCGGGCTATCTGCTCGACGACCCGAAAGCGCCCATCCCCACCATCCGCCGCTTGGCCCGCGAGGGCTCGTTTGCCGTCGGGGGCATGCGGGTCTCGAACCCTTCGGTCACCTGGCCTAATCACACGTCGATGGTTACCGGGGTGCGACCCGAGAAGCACGGCGTGCTGGCCAATGGCGTGCTGGTTCGCGGAGCCCCGCTCGCTCCGGTGACGGTCGATCCCAGGAAGGACAAGCTCGAACTGTGCCGAGTCACGACCGTGTTCGACGTGGCTCACGCGGCGGGGCTTTCAACCGCCGATGTCAATTGGCCCTGCACGCGCAATGCCACGACGCTCGACGACAGCTTCCCCGACGCGCCCGATGCGCTCAACTTCACGACGCCCCGCTTGCGTGTCGAGTTGGTCAATGCCGACATCCTGGCCGACGAGGCCGATGCAACCTTCAAGTCAGGCAGCGTCGTGGGCCGCGATCATGTCTGGACCGAGGTGGCTTGTCATTTGATCCGTCGACGGCAGCCCAACTTGCTGCTGCTCCATCTGCTCAACGTCGACGCAACCCATCATTCGCTGGGCCCACAAACACCGGCAGGCTACACGGCCAACGCCTACGCCGATAGTTGCGTGGCCCGCGTGCTACAATCGCTCGATGCTGCCGGCATTCGCGAGCGGACGACCATCTTCATTGTGGCCGATCATGGCTTTACGACCACCCCCAAGGCGATCTGTCCGAACGTCGTGCTGCGGCAGGAACAGTTGCTCACGATGGGCGCGGCGGGCAAGATCGTCGAGGCGCGGATCAATGTCGTTCCCGAGGGAGGCATCGGACTCGTCTACTGCAACGACCCTGGCATGGCCGCCGACGACGCGAAACGCTTTCGCGAGCTGGTCGCCCAGCGCGAAGGGGTCGCCGAGATTTTAGAACCCAGTCAGTTTGCGGCGCACGGCCTGCCCCATCCACGCGAGTACGCCCAGGCACCCGACCTCGTGCTCGTGGCCAAGGACGGCTATGGCGTCTCCGGCGTGGTCGACGGCGACTCGTTCGTCCGCACGAACGTCGAGGGGCGCGTCTCGCTCGGCTCGCATGGCTTTGTCTCCAGCCTCAAACGGATGAACGCCGTCTGTGTCATCGCCGGACGTGGTGTGCGCAAGGGGGTGCAAATCAAGTCGGCCGAAAATATCGACGTCGCGCCGACCGTCGCCCGGCTGCTGGGTATCGCGGGCTTTCCGGTCGACGGCCGCGTCTGGGACGAAATTCTTGTCAAGTGACGAGAGCTTGGTGCCTAGCCTAAAACCGACAGGGACTGTCCCAGGTTTGCGAAGTCTGCGAAGCAAATTGGGACTGTCCCTCTCGCATTTCGGTTTTAGGCTAGGCACTTAGCGAGCCAAAGCCGCCGCGACGGCGTCGCCCATCTCGCGCGTGCCCACCTTACGCGCCTTGGCATCAGCGGCCGAGTAAATGTCGCCGGTCCTCAAGCCCGTGTCGATCGCCTGCGCCACTGAGTGCTCGATCGCGCTCGCAGCGTCGTTGAGACCAAAGCTGTGCCGCAACATCAGTGCCGCCGAGAGAATCTGCGCCAGCGGATTGGCGAGGTTCTTGCCCGCAATGTCCGGCGCGGTTCCCCCTGCGGGCTCGTACACGCCGAACGTACACTCCCCTTGCGTGGCTCCCAAGCTCGCGCTGGGCAGCATGCCCAACGAGCCGGCCAGCGCGGCCGCCTCGTCGCTCAGAATGTCGCCAAACATGTTCTCGCACAACACAACATCGAACTGAGCCGGCTTGAGCACGAGTTGCATCGCCGCGTTGTCAACGAACATATGCTCCAGCGTCACGTCGCCATAGTCCTTTCCCACGCGCGTCACCACATCGCGCCACAGGATGCCATTCTCGAGCACGTTCGCCTTGTCAATGCTCATCAGCTTCTTGCGCCGCAGGCGAGCGGCCCGAAAACCCACATGCGCGATCCGCTCGATCTCGGCCGTGGTATAAACCATCGTGTCGATCGCCCGCTGCTGACCACCACCGAGGTCCTCGGTCTTCTTGGGCTGGCCAAAGTACATGCCCCCGGTCAACTCCCGGACCACCAGCATGTCGATCCCCTCGCCGTGTCGCTCGGGCCGCAACGGACACGCATGCGCGAGCGGGCCCAACAGCCGCACCGGCCGCAAATTGGCGAACAGGCCAAACTCTTTCCGCAGACGCAGCAGCGCCGCCCGCTCGGGCCGCTCTTCCTTGGCAATCGTCGGATCGCGATCCGGTAGCCCGACCGAGCCGAACAGAATCGCGTCGCTTTGCTTGCACAGGGCCAATGTCGCGTCGGGCAGTGCCTTGCCCGCGGCGTCAATACCCGCCCAGCCGACCGGCGCGGCGGTGATCTGAAACTGGACAGCGAATTTCTGCTCGACGACCCGCAGGACCTTGACCGCCTCGGCCATGACCTCAGGACCAATTCCGTCACCGGCGAGTGCCGCGATTTTGAACGTCTTATTCATCGGAAATGAACAGCTCGATAGGATAAAAACTCACGTCAAACAAGCTGCCGATATTAGCTTCGCTCAGCCCAGTTGTCCATGCGCCAGCAGAGAAGCGAGGGGCTAGTGAAAAAATACGCTGCCGCGTGAGCGT
>CAZZBK010000026.1:0-47128 GCA_964652155.1 uncultured Planctomycetaceae bacterium
GGTGGCTGGTGGTTTGCGAAGCAAACCCCGGCGAGTGACATGTGACACCGCCTCGTGGTGAGCCGGGGTTTGCAGACGCAAACCACCTGCCACCCGCAACGGTGACGCTCACACGACGGCAGCGGCTCGATCGAAAGATCGGTCGTACCACGCAGTCGATATTCCTGCACGGCTCCCTCACCCAGGGCAAATGACCCAAGGGTGCTACCACCATTGCGGGGCGTGCTCATGGCCGAGTAGGGTCAACGCACCCATCAAGCGAGAAAAATATGATATCCCCCAATAATAGTTATTGCTGATGCGTTGCTAGCGGCTCAAGATGATAACTGAGCTAAGGGACGCCTTAGTTCTTCTCGCCCTTTGCAGGTTCCTGCCCCGCCTGCAAAGGGCTCTTTTTTTGCGCACATCGCACCTTCCGTGGCACTGACTCGCTGCGCCTCGCTCTCCACGCCGGGCTTGGATCGATCCCAACGAGCCAGGATTTGCGGCAGTAATTCGCCGAGCCGCGAAGGAAGTCCGGCTGAAAAAGCTTCTCGACGGTCATCAACCTCAGAGGAATCGGGGGACAGAAACACCATGACCGCCAGCTCCTTGGGTGACTGGATAGTGCATTTATGTACACATACTCCTATTGTAGCGAACATGAACAAATGTCAACTTATTCTCAACACTCCGATCGCCCCGGAAGATAGGACGTCCAGGAAGACCGGGTGGTCAAAAGAAGGCGAACCAAGGTTGTGTGCCCAGACCGGTCGAAGCTACCCCTGCGGCATTCGACCCAATCGCATCACCTCACGCCGGCCCTATGAACTCCACCGTTGCCCCTAGTGTCGTTCGCCAACTGGTCGTTCAAGCGCTCGGAGAGCTGCTCAAGCAACCCTTCGAGAGCGAGGAAATGGTCGAAACGATCCTGATTCGCGATGGACAGTATCGCGGCCGATCGTATCGCTTTGCGGGCTGGATGGCCCTGTGGCTGGTCGAGTCGGGGCTGGTCCAGTTCTTCGACACCGAAGGGGACTTGGTGCGAGTCGCCGAGGTGGTCCGCCGCGCTGCCACCAAGGCGGCTTGATGCCAATCCTAAAACCGACGGGGACTGTCCCAAATTTGCGAAGTCTGCGAAGCAAATTGGGACCGTCCCCCTCGCATTTCGGTTTTAGGATGGGCTCTTAACGGCCGCGACGGCTAAATGCTCTTCGGCAACTTGTGCCCAAGCTTGTCGCGCTTCGTGGCTAGGTAACGCGCGTTGTGCTCGTTGGGGGTGGCCGTGATGGCAACCTGACCCACAACTTCCAACTCGAAGCCACCATAGATAAAGGCGTCGGTCTTTTTGGGGTTGTTGGTCAGCAACCGAACTTTTCGCAGCCCGAGGTCTTTGAGCAACTGGATGCCGACGCCGTAATCGCGCGTATCGGCTTTATGCCCGAGGACCAGGTTGGCCTCGACCGTGTCGAGCCCTTGGTCTTGCAGGTGATAGGCTTTGATTTTCTCGACGAGCCCGATGCCGCGCCCTTCTTGCGGCAAGTAAACAAGTGCGCCGACCCCTTCTTCGCCAATGCGCTGCAGCGCCTGATGCAATTGATCGCCGCAGTCGCAACGAAGCGACGCGAGCAGGTCGCCGGTGAAGCATGAGCTATGCAGGCGGATCAACGGCGCCTCGACGCTCGTGAGGTCGCCAAGCGTGAGCACGATCGGTTCTTGCGACTCGTATTTCACGCCGTAGGCAATGATCTGAAACTCGCCATAGCGCGTCGGCAGCTTGGCCTCGGCCTGACGATAGACGAGCTTCTCGCTGCGGCGACGATGGCGAATGAGCTCTTCGATCGAGATGATTTTCAACTCGAAGCGTCGCGCCAACGCAAAGAGCTCGGTACGATTGGCGCGGTTGCCGTGCTCGTTGAGGATTTCGCACAGCACGCCCGAGGGCGTCAGGTTGGCCAGCCGAGCCAGATCGATGGCCGCTTCGGTGTGCCCCGCGCGGCGCAAGACCCCGCCTTCCTTGGCCACCAAAGGGAACAAGTGCCCGGGCCGGACAAAGTCGCTGGCCAAGCTCGACGGGTCGGCGATTGCCAGGATGGTTTGGGCCCGTTCGGCCGCGGTGATCCCGGTCTTGGCCGTGCGATGGTCGACCGGAACGGTGAAGTTGGTGCCGAGCGGAGCGGTGTTGCGCTCGACCATCGGGGAGAGTTTGAGCCGTTCACAGACGTCGGGCAAAATCGGCATGCAAAGCTGCCCACGACCGTGCGTGATCATGAAGTTGACCAACTCGGGGGTGACCCGTTCGGCCGCGCAGACAAAATCCCCCTCGTTTTCACGATCCTCGGCGTCGACGACGATGATGATGCGCCCTTCGGCAAAATCCTCGACGGCGGCTTCAATGGTCGAAAAATTTGAGCTGTTTGCGTCCATGACGGCCGATATGCTCCACGTGCGCGATAGAAACCATTAGAATTATAGAGTGTCATGGCGATCGATGTCAGGGTGTCTGGCGCAGCGAGTGGGTTCATGCTCGAACGGGAAGAATACGTCGAACAAGCCTATTTTTTCCGCGCCCTGCGCGATCGATTCGATCGCGCCCAGGCCACGCAGGACCTGCTGGTGTCGCTGCGCGAAGAAGTGCTGGCCACGACACGGCTGCCGTTGGCGATCGATTTTCTCTGCGGCGAATTGAAACTCTCCGGTGTGCTGGCCCCGGCCATGGCCCGACTGTCGCACTACTTTACGCCCTTCCAGGCCTACGTGATGGGCGAGTCGGAAAAGGAGCGGAGCAAGTTCGACTTCTTCGTCGCGCTGCAAATTCTAGAACAGGAAGCCAAGTACCGCGCGAGTGGCTTCACGCCGCAAGGCGCGTTCATGTACCAGTTCGAGGCGCTGTGCCGCAACCGGCTCGGCTACGACTTTGGCCTCGAAGCGATCGGCCGCGACCCGATTTTTGACGAGTCGTGGCAAGAATGGATCAGTACGGTCCGGCGACAGATCGGCATCGTCGACCTGGCCGAACTCATCTACGTGCGCAGCGAACATTACGTGCAATCACGCGAGCGGCAAGGGCTCGACGCCGACGGCCCGCTCAAGCCGGTGCTGTTTGGCGAGAAGGAAGGCCGCATTGCACTGGCCCATCGCCGCAAGGAACCGCTCTGGCTCTTCTCGGCCATGCAACGGCACCTCAACTATCCGGAAGTGCCCCGTGCGCGGCTACTCGACGAGAACAAGCAATTGCTGCCGCAGCTCATGCGGCGCGTGGACCGTGTCGAGATGCGGCTCAAGCTGTTGGAGGAAGAAAGTCGCGGCGGGATCGACCTCTCGCGGTTCTCCGGCCCGCAAGCGAGTTTGCCCGACGACCTGCAAGAACCACCGGAGTAACATGCTCTCAACGCGAGGCGAGCGTGGAAAGTTTGGCGTGGGACGAACTGGACGAGTCTGCTGACCTGTTGCCGCGACGCGCGGACACAACGGTCGCGCTGCCGCCGTTCGACTGGGACGGCGAGGTCGTCGAATTACCGCCGAAAATCGTGCGGGCGGCAACTCCACCCTATTTCTTGTGGGACTGCGGGTTGGTCGACATGCTGCCGCGGGCAGACGAGTGCGACCGGGTATCGCGATCGCGTTGGCAATTCACGATCGGCCAATTGCTCGGGGTCTATGCTCTATTGGCATTGGTCGCGTGGCCGGTCTCGCGCTTCGCCGTTTTTTATCGTCAAGAGGCCGTGATCGCCCAATTTGAAAGCAACACACGAGGGCTTCCCTGTGCCATGAATGCCACGCCCGCTGAACCGCCTTGGCTTTGGGCGCATGTGGAGCAGATCACCGCGGTGCCATGTCGCTACGTGAAGCGTGTCGCCCTGTATGACGCGACCGTGCATCGCATCGAGCAATTGAACCAGTTCCCCTGGATGACTCGGCTGTGGGTCGAGAATGTGGAGTCCGACGAAGTGCTCCGCAAAATCTCGGAGTTAAGCGAGTTGGAATCGCTGGAAATCGTCTATCCCCAAGCCATCACCAATCGCGGCATAAGACATTTGACCCGTTTAAGCAAGCTTCGATCGTTGATCATCAAGGGGCTGCGAGAAATTGATCCGACGCCAACGGTGATGGCAACCGTGGATGCGGACGGACTGCGTGATGTACTGACCGTCTTGGACTTGGAGGGTTTTTTCGTCGACATCGACATCCCGTGCGAAAACTTGCGGCCGTTGTTGCAGCGTGGTCGACTCGATCGGCTGGGATTGAACCGAGTGTCCAGCTTGCCGGAGCTCCTTGAAATTTTGAACACCCCAACTTTACGGCAGTTCTCGATTGATAAAATGGATCGACAACAGTCGCAGTGGATTGAGTATTGCTTACCGGAGGCGTGGTATCGACCTCAAGGCACGCGACACAACGTCCTGGTCCACACCGACCATTCAAGGACATACGGCTCTAGGCGACCGAAATAGGAGAACAGTAGTGTCCGGGGCGTACAAAAGGGATGAGGGATGAGGGATGAGGGCGGAACGCTGTCGCGTAAGCAATCTTTTTCACTAGTCTCTAGTCTCTAGCCCCTCACTCCTCTCCCCACTTCGTGAAACTTTTCTCGATCCCCTGTTTTGCACAAATAACGATGTGCAAATCGATCTGGATGGAAAAGAAAAACGTAAAATTGTTTTTGGAACACATTGCGGCGCTGTTAAGGTGACGTTCGTCAGCATGTGTTCTGCATGGTGATGTGTTGCGTGTGTGCCGGTTTGCTGGGTGCGATGAATTTCGCCGACGGCAAACGACGCAGTCGACAGCTCGCTGGAATCTCCCGTCGGGATGATGTCGCGTTCGGTCGGTTCGCTTCTCTCGACGGAAGCGCGTGTCTAACGAGATGCCCCCTCGCGCCGCTTGGCGTTGGCAGGTTGGTCGAGTGCTCCTCGAGCGGGAGACGACTCGCTGGCGAATTCTTCGCGCTCCGCCCTTATCCATTTCCGCGGCGCAAGGAGCGATCAATTATGGACATCGAATTCAAACTCTCGACGGAGTCGGTCGAGTCGGCCGGGCTGGTTCGACCATTATGCGTTGAATCGGACACGTCAGTGGGCGATGTGTTTGAGCTCTTGCGGCAACATCACAGCGGCTGCGTGCTGATCGTCGATCGACAACGGCTGGTGGGCCTGTTCACGGAACGGGACGCGCTGCGGCTGATGCATCGCGGCATCGATCCCGACGCGCCGATCCGCAACGTGATGATCGATGACCCGGTAACGATTCGCCCCCAGGCGACCGTCGGCTCGGCCATCTTGCGAATGTCGAGCGGCGGTTATCGCCGGTTGCCGGTCGTCGACGACAAGGGTCAACCGCTCGGATTGATCCAAGTGTCGAGCATCATTCACTACTTGGTCGAGCATTTTCCGCAAACCGTTTACAACCAGAACCCGATGTCGACCCCTCTGACGCAGAACCGAGAAGGACCGTAGATGAAGGGATGAAGGCTGAGGGATGAAGGATGAAAGCGGACATGTGTCTTTCACTCCGGTCTCCAGTCTTTCCCTCATCCCACGCCCCTCATCCCGCACCCCTACCCATTGAGGCAACATGGCTACCGCAGTCGTACCCAAGCCCATTCGCGAAGTGGTCGAGGCAACCGTTCGATTCTGTGGTGACTCGGGAGACGGCATGCAGTTGGCCGGCACGCAGTTCACGAACACCTCGGCGATGCTGGGAAACGACGTGGCGACGTTTCCCGATTTTCCGGCTGAGATTCGCGCGCCGCGGGGCACCAAGGCCGGCGTGAGCGGTTTTCAGATCCACTTTGCCAGCAAAGACATCTACACGCCCGGCGATCGGGTCGACGCGCTCGTGGCCATGAACCCGGCGGCGCTGACGACCAATCTGGGCGACTTGGTCCCGGGAGGCGTGTTGATCGTTAACAGCGACGAGTTTGTCGAGAAAGACTTGAAGCTCGCCGGTTACGCTCGCAGCCCGCTCGAAGACGAGAGCCTCTCGAGTTACCGCGTGTACCCGATCGAGATCACGCGGCTGACGCGGCTGGCGGTCGAAGACGTTGGCTTGGGAACGAAAGAGAGCGATCGCTGCCGAAATTTTTTCGCGGTCGGGTTGGTGTACTGGCTGTACGACCGGCCGTTGGAAACGACGCTGCGATACATCGACAGCAAATTCGCCAAAAAGCCCGAGGTGGCCGAGGCCAATCGCCGGGCGCTCAAGGCCGGCTATCATTATGGCGAGACGGTCGAGGCTTTCGCGGGCCAAGTGCGCGTGCGGAAGGCGCAGCTCGCGCCGGGGCGCTATCGCAACATCATGGGCAATGAGGCGACGGCCTGGGGGCTCGTCGCTGCCGCGCGGCGTAGCGGCTGCGAGATATTCTATGGCAGCTACCCCATCACGCCGGCGAGCGACATTCTGCACGAACTATCACGGCTCAAGAATTTTGGCGTGCGCACGTTTCAGGCCGAGGACGAAATTGCCGCGGTCACGGCGGCGATTGGAGCGAGCTTTGGCGGCGCGATGGGAGTAACGGCTTCGAGTGGGCCGGGGATCGCACTCAAGCAGGAGGCGATCGGGCTGGCCGTGATGACCGAGTTGCCGTTGCTGATTATCAACGTGCAGCGCGGCGGCCCCAGCACGGGCCTGCCCACCAAGACCGAGCAGGCCGACTTGCTGCAAGCCTTGTGCGGCCGCAACGGCGAGTGCCCCGTGCCGATTGTCGCGGCCCGCAGCCCGGGGGACTGCTTTGACACGGTGCAGGAGGCGTGGCGGATCGCGGTCCGCTTTATGACTCCGGTGTTCATGCTCAGCGACGGTTACATTGCCAACGGGTCGGAGCCGTGGCGCATTCCGGACGTGGCTCAACTGCCCCCGATCGAGGTGAAACATCCGGAACCCATTGCCGCTGGGCAGAAGTTCATGCCCTACGCGCGTGACGAGCGGTTGGCGCGCCCCTGGGCGCTCCCGGGCACGCCGGGGCTCATGCATCGCATTGGCGGGTTGGAAAAACAGGACGTGACGGGCAACGTGAATTACGAGCCGGCCAATCACCAGCACATGATCGACACGCGGGCCCGCAAAGTGGCGCTGGTGGCCGATGACATACCGTTGCAGGAGGTCGATGGCCCATCGCACGGCAAGCTGCTGGTTTTGAGCTGGGGAGGGACCTATGGCGCGTGTGCCACGGCGGTGCACGATGCTCAAGCGCTGGGGCATGACGTGGCGCACGCCCATCTTCGCTACCTCAATCCATTCCCGCGCAACCTGGGTGAATTGCTGCACGCTTACTCTCGGGTGTTGATACCCGAGTTGAACCTGGGGCAATTGCAGATGCTGATCCGCAGTCAATTTTTGATCGACGCCATTGGTCTGAACAAGGTTCAGGGGCGGCCGTTCAACGTTTCAGAACTCGTCGACAAGATTCAAGAACTCACACGCTAGGAACGTCATCCATCATGGCCATCGACACTGCGCTGACCGTGTTAAGCCCGGCCGATTTCGCCAGCGATCAGGACGTCCGCTGGTGCCCCGGCTGCGGCGACTACTCGATCTTGGCCCAAATGAAAAAGGTGCTCCCCACGCTGGGCGTGCCGCCAGAGCGGACCGTGTTTGTGTCGGGCATTGGCTGTTCGAGCCGGTTCCCGTATTACATGAACACCTACGGCATCCATTCGATTCACGGTCGCGCGCCGGCCGTGGCGACCGGGCTCAAGGCCTCGCGGCCCGACCTGTCGGTGTGGGTCATCACCGGCGACGGCGACTCGTTGAGCATCGGCGGCAATCACCTGATGCATGCAATCCGCCGCAATCTGGATATCAACATCATCCTGTTCAACAATCAAATCTACGGCCTTACCAAGGGGCAATACTCGCCCACGTCGCGATTCGGCCAGGTGACAAAAAGCTCGCCGCTGGGGGTGATCGACAACCCGATTTATCCGCTCAGCATCGCCATTGGCTGCGAGGCCACGTTCGTCGCGCGATCGATCGACACGAATATCAAGCACCTGTCGATGGTGCTCAAGCGAGCCGCCGAACATCGGGGCACGTCGTTTGTCGAGGTGTATCAGAATTGCAACGTGTTCAACGACGGTGCCTTTGACTACGCGACCAGCCGCGACACCAAAGCCGAAACGACCTTGGAGTTGGAACACGGCAAGCCGCTGATTTTTGGCAAACAGCGTGATCGCGGCATTCGCCTGCATGGGCTGGTCCCCGAGATCGTCGAGCTTGGCAAGGGGATCAGCGAAGACGATCTGCTGTTTCACGACGAGCAATCCGCCGAGCCGAGCTTGGCGTACCTGCTGAGCCGGATGCGTCACCCCGAGTTTCCCGAGCCGATTGGCGTGTACCGTTGCGTCGAGCGGCCGTTGTATGACGACATGCTCAACCAACAAATTGCCGAGGCGCGACGCAAGCAGGGCGAGGGGGACCTGCAACGTCTGTTCAACAGCGGCGACACGTGGCTTGTCGAGTGAGCGACCATCGACTTCTCTTTTCACTCCGTTCGGAGACGCGATCATGATGAACTGCCCTTTCTGTGGTCACAAAAATATCGAGGGGGTCGACTGCTGCGAGCGCTGCCAAGAGTCGATCGACTTCTTGAGCCGACCGCAGCCCGGTTCTGAATTCGAGAAGAGCCTGCTCACCGACCGTGTGTTCATGCTCGCGCCGCGTCAACCGGTCACCGTGCCGCCGACGGCGACCGTCGAGGACGTGCTCGATTTGCTGGTCGAGCAAACGATCGGCTGCGTATTGGTGTGCGAAGGCGAAGAGTTGCTCGGCATCTTCAGCGAGCGCGACGCGCTGGTGCGCGTGAACGTCGAGTACACCGAGTGCTTGTCACGTCCGATCGGGTTGTTCATGACCCCGCACCCCGAGACGATCGATCGCGACGCGCGGATCGCGTTTGCGCTGCACAAGATGGACATCGGCGGGTATCGGCACATGCCCGTGACAACCGATGGCCGCGTGAGTGGCGTGATCTCGATTCGCGACATCCTCGATTACATCACGGCGCATCTGCTCTCGACGGTCGAGTAACGATCTCGAACGAAGCTCGTTGAGACGGCCCATTCGCACCGCGTCGGAAGGTGGGCACGAACCTTCCGCGCTAGCCCGCGCCGATTTCGCCGCTAGCGCGGCAAGCATTGCCGTCGAGACGCGCACAATCGGCGCGACGACGTCTGTTTTTGAGCGAATTTCCCGAGCGCCAAACATTTTTCTGGGATTTGCCGACAAGTGCCCTTGACCGTTCTGGCGGGTTTAAGTACTTAACCGCCCTCTTCTACCTGGAAAGAGTTTCGAGAGGTCAAGAACCGTAACCCGACACGGGACAGTTCTGACGGCACGGTCATCGTCGACCCCTGTCGTGCAGTTCGTCGCGTGATGATCGCGGACTCGGCGGCGCGTGCCGCAGGCGAGAACGCGACCTACCGAGGAGCGGATCGAGGACAGACCATGAAGCGACCAATGGACATGATCATTCGCAACGATTCCCCGAGCCTGCACGCGTCTCGAAAGGAGTACGTGTTGAATACGAAGTTTCGTTCGCGAGCCCGAGTGTTTGCCCTTGGCTGGGGCTGCGGCTTGGCCGTCGCCTTAACCTCGCTGGTGTCGACATCGGCGGCAGCGCCGTCGGCAAGCCCTTTGCCTAGCCAGCAATTCCAACCGTCGCTTCCCGAGGGGGGCCGGCTCGATAAGTTCGGCCGCAATCCGACGGCGGTGCGCGATCCGAATCTCTCCACGCTCACGCATGTCGACGTGCTCTCAACCGCCAAGCAATGCGTCGAGCGCGCTCGCGTTGAGCTAAGCCGTGGCAACACGGCTGGCGCGGTCTACTGGCACGACAAGGCGGCGCATAGCGGCGCACGCTTCCCGGCGGGAGACGACACGCTCGCGGCATTGACACGCGAGGTTCGCGCCGCCGGTGGCCGCGTGGACGAGCCGGTTGAATTGGCGGCCGCATTGCCTGGCGCGGACAACCAAGGTCCATCGCGGGGCAGTTCCATCGATCAACTCGTGTCCCCTGGCGCCAACGACGCCACGGCACCGTTCAGCTCGACGCCCCGGACATCGGCCGTGCCACAAGTCGCCCCAGCGGCGACCAGTGCCGCGCCGAACGCCTACCCCGCCACCGCGACACCGCTGCCGACGACCGAAGCACAGCGTCGCGCGGTGAGCAATCAACTGCTCATCAACGCCCGCAAGGCGCTGGGCGATGGTGACGTGCGCCGCGCCAGCGATGCCCTGGAGCAAGTCAAGGCGCTTAAGATCAACTACGAACCGAACGACGATAATCCGACCAAGCTCGAAGGGTCCATTCAGCGCTACGCCGATCTGTTGCAACGTCCGGCTGCCGAGAAGAACGGCGAGGCGTATCGACGTAAATACGCCGAACTGCAACTCCAGCAGGCCGAGTTTCTGGCCGCCTGGCGTGAGTTCGACGCGGCCGAACGGCTCGTGAACGAAGCCCAGCGATTGGGCGTTCCGTACGGTCCCTACGAGACGAAACCGGAACAGTTGCTGCAAAAGATTGCCGAGGCGCGCAAGAACGGCGGCCTCAAGAAACTCGATGCGCTGCCAGCCCTGGCGGGTTCGCCCACGTCGGCCGTGCCGACGGTCAATGCTCCCCAGGCTGCAGAAGATCCGAAAACACGCTGCCTCGACTTGTTACGCTCCGCTCGAACGGCCATTGCCGCTGGCGATCTCAATCAGGCCGAAGCCCTGGCCAAGCAAGCCGAACAATTACGGGTTGCCGACAACGCCTTTGCACCCCAAGAAGATCGTCCGTACCTCGTGTTGTTTGAAGTGCAAAAGTTCCGCGCCGGTGGCGCAGTCCAGACCGGCGGCGTGAGCCCCCTGTCAGCGCAAGGTCCAAACTCTCCGTCGTCGCGGGCCACGAACGCCGTCTATGATCCGAACCAAGACACCACGCGCGTGACTCCCGTCGCCTTGCAGCAGACGGTTACCGTGCCCCCGGGCGTGCCGACGCCGGCGAACAACTTGGAATCGCCGAACATCGGCGTCACATTGTTCCAAGAGGGCGAGGCAGCCGCCCGACGTGGTGACAACACGACGGCCGCGAACAAGTTCCGTGAAGCCGCCAAATACGCCTCGCAACTCGACGCCGCAGAGCGTCAGCGGATGCAGGATTTCTTGCAAGGACCGGGAGGCAATCTCGGCTTGCGTCCACCGCAAAACGCCCCCGGCGCGCTCATCACCGAAACCGCCACCAATCAACAATTGCTCGTCAAGCAAGTCTCGGCCGACGTCGGCCGCCAAGAACAAGTGGCCGGTCAGATGCGCGAAACCGATCCGAAACGGGCCATGCAAATCCTCCGTGAGTCGCGTGCCGGAGTCGAAAAAGCTCCGCTCGACGGTGCCAATCGCGATCTGCTGCTGCGCAAACTCGATAAGCAAATCGCTGAACTGCAGCAGTATCTCGACAGCAATCGCGGCCGCATCGAGTTGATCGAGCGAAACCAGGCGGTCGAGAACGACATTCAACGCGAACAGCAAATGAAGGTCGAGGTCCAAGAGAAGTTGGCCCTCAAGGTGGAAGAGTTCAACAAGCTCGTCGAAGAGCATCGTTATGCCGAAGCCGAATTGGTCGCCAAACAGTGCCGCGAACTGTCGCCCAACGAACCGGTCGTCATTCAGTTGGACAAAATGGCACGCATGATGCGGAGTATCCGCAACAACGAGGCGATCCGAGCCGACATTTCCGACGGCATGCAGCGACAAATGGAATCGGTGCTCGCATCGTCGGCGGGCTTCGATGACCGCGATCCCTACACCTTCGGCGACGTCAAGGAATGGAACAAGCTCACGGACCGCCGCCGGGCCATGTTCTCTGAACGAGGCCGCAAACGGACCGATCGCGAGATGGAGATCGAGCAACGGATGCGCACGCCCGTGTCGCTCAAGTTCAAAGACGCGCCGCTGTCGGACGTGATTCAGAACCTCGGCAAGCTCGCCAAGATCAACATGCATCTCGATCCGCGCGGCCTGGCCGAGGAAGGGATCGACCCCAGCACCCCCGTCTCGATCGAGCTCTCGCAAGAAATCTCGCTCAAGAGCGCGCTGAGCCTGATCCTGCAACCGCTGCGGTTGGGCTACGTCATCAAAGACGAAGTGCTCAAGATCACGAGCGACCGGCTCAAAGACGGCGACGTTTACTCGGTGACCTACAACGTCGCCGACCTGGTGATTCCGATTCCGAACTTTGTACCCAGCGCGCGCATGGGCTTGCAGGGCGCGCTCGATTCGGCCTACCAAACGATCGGCATGAATGGCCCCGGCGGCGGGATGGGTGCCTCGTCTCCGCTGGCCGTCATCGCCAGCAACGACGGCGCGTCGAGCAATGCCACGCTCGATCCGCGACTGCTCGGACAAATCAACGTCGGTGGGCAGGGGGGAGCTCCGGGCATGGGCATGGGCGGGATGGGTGGCATGCGCGGAGGCGGAGGCGCAACCGGCTATCCCCAGCAGATCGGCTTCGGTCCCGGCGGCATGGGGGGCGGCGCGCAGCCCGATTTCGACAGCCTGATCCAACTCATCACCGGCACGATTGCCCCCACCACCTGGACCGACGTCGGTGGTCAAGGTGCCGTGCGTCGATTCGCCACCAATCTCAGCCTGGTCGTCAGCCAGACGCAACAGGTCCACGAAGAAATCGCCGACCTGCTCGAACAACTGCGACGCTTGCAAGACTTGCAAGTCACGATCGAAGTCCGCTTCATCAGCTTGTCCGATAACTTCTTCGAGCAGATGGGGGTCGACTTCGATTTGAATCTCAACGACAACGCCGACCGGCCGTACCAAATTTTCGGCCGCCAGGACCCGACCGCCTCGACTCAGTACAACAACACCGAGCCTGGTCGTAACACGCAAAACCGCGACCTGAACCAGAAGAACAGCACGACCATTGGTATCACGGGTCCCACGGCGGCGGGTGCCGCTCCGCTGTTCAGCAGCGACTTGGACATTCCGTTCCGCCAAACGTCGTTTGACCAAGCCCGGCTGATCAACTTCGGCACGCAAGGTGCCGGTGTCAGCGGCGGAGCCAGCCTGGGCTTCGCCATCCTCAGCGACATTGAAGCCTACTTCTTCATGAACGCGGTCCAGAGCGATATTCGCACCAACGTGCTGCAAGCGCCCAAGGTCACGCTGTTCAACGGCCAGCAGGCGTTCGTCTCCGATACGTCGCAGAGCCCGTTCGTGGTCAGCGTGGTGCCGGTGGTCGGCGACTTTGCCGCCGCCCAGCAGCCGGTGATCGTCGTGCTCAGCGAGGGCACCTTCCTGACCGTCCAGGCCGTCGTGAGCAGCGATCGCCGCTTCGTCCGTCTGACGGTGGTGCCGTTCTTCAGCAAGATTGGCGCGGTGAACACGTTCACGTTCACGGGCTCGTCCACCTCGACGCGCAACACCACCTCGCAAGGACCCGATACCGCGACCACGTCGCGTAGCGAGCAAGACACGGCCTCGCGCGATGGCACCACGGTGCAGTTGCCCACGTTTGCATTCACCACGGTGACCACCACCGTGAGCGTGCCGGACGGCGGCACGGTGCTGCTGGGCGGCATCAAGCGGCTAAGCGAAGAGCGGCGCGAGAACGGCGTGCCGATTCTCAGCAAGCTGCCCTACGTCAACCGGTTGTTCACGAACATCGGCACCGGCAAGTCAAGCTCCAGTTTGATGATGATGGTCACGCCCCGCATCATCATTCAGGAAGAAGAAGAAGCGTTGCTCGGCGTACAAAGCCAGCCGTAACGGCGCTTCACACAAACCTCTCCGTTGGGCGCCGGCTGCCGTGTACCCCCTCCTGGTCACGGCCGCCGGTGCGTTCTTTCGGGTGCGCGGCTATTCTCCGCATCGCCAACCAAGGCCCCGACCGCTATACTTGCGGCGTCGCGTTGGCCCTTGTTCTTCCTTCCTGGCATGACTCGATCCGAATGCCTCCCCTCGAGCCCCGTTCTCCCGGTGCCTTGCTCCCACGCTGGCTTTGGCCCAGCATCGGCTGGCTCGTGGCGGCCCTGGTGCTCGCGCTGCGGTTCATAAATCCCGCACAAACCACCGACGCCGGTACGCCCGAGTTGCGGCAATTGCTCGATGACTATTTTCAGTCCTGGTCGCGGCGCGACATGCCGGCCTACGAGCGTTGCTTCCACCCCCAGGCCACGATCCATCATCTCGACCACGCCGGTCAAGCCAGCTCGTGGAACGTGCCGTCGTTCATCCGCTCACAGTCCGATTGGCTCGCCCAGGCCGCCCCCGACGTCCGCGAGATCCCGCTCACCAAGCAATTTCAGCTCGCGGGCGATCTGGCCCAAGCCCAAGTGCGCTGGCAACTGAGCAACGGAGCCCAGCAGGTCAAGGGTTACGACGAGTTCACGCTCGTCCGCTCGCCGCAAGGTTGGAAGATTCTCACGCTTGTGTATCAGGAAGATCGCCAACCATGAGCAAGAAACATCGCGCCGCGGCGGTTGACCCGCTCCGGGTCACGTCGATCTCCCCGTCACACGACTCCACGGCTCAGCGCACCCGACTCATCCTCTGCGCCACCTGCTTCGTCAGCGGTGCCGCCACGCTTGTCATCGAACTCGCGGGCAACCGACTGCTCGCACCCCTGTTCGGCAACAGCCTCTATACCTGGACGTCGCTCATCGGGGTGGTACTCGTCGCGATCAGCGTGGGCGATTACCTGGGCGGTGTGCTCGTCGATCGCGCGCCGCGATTGTCACTGCTTGGCTATTTGTTGCTCTCGGCCGCCGCCTGGACGCTGCTCGTCCCCGCGCTGCATGCCCAGTTCATTCAGTCGAGCGCCCCTGCCGGGCTCATCACCGGACCGCTCGTCGTCTCGCTGATGCTCTTTGCCGTGCCGGCCTGTTTGCTCGCCGCGGTGTGTCCGTTCATCGTCCGGCTGTTGAGCCGTTCGACCCACGATCAATCGATCGGACTGTCGGCCGGATTGGTCGGCATGCTGGCCACGCTCGGCAGCTTCGTGGGCACGTTCCTCACCGGCTTTTATCTCATTCCTGAGTTCGGTGTCCGTTCGATTTTTCTCACCACCGGCTTGTTGATCGGCTTGCTCGGCGCGGTGGTGCTGGTTATGAGCCGTGAGGACCGTCGCACATCCCCCGTGATTCCGGTGGCGACCGTCGCTCTGCTCGCGCTCATCAATTTCATGGCCACTTCAAAACTGCCCTCGGGCGTGGTCTTTGAACGTCAAACCTTCTACCACGACATCCGCGTCGAAGAGACGACGAGCGAACTCGGCGAGCGGGTGCGGTTGCTCAAGCTGGACACGACCCTCGAAGGGGGCCAGTACGTCGACACCGGCGGCGTCTATTTGTCGTATCAACATTACTGGCGGCTCGCCGAAGTGTTCGCGCCGCGGCTCGACCGCGCGCTGTTCCTGGGGGGCGGAGGGTTCGCCATGCCCGAGCAACTCGCCAAGCGGCACGGCGAATCGCGCATCGACGTGGTCGAGATCGATCCGGCCGTGATCGACGTTGGACGACGCTACTTTGGCTTGAATAACTTTCCGGCCGTGACACCGCATGCCGGCGACGCCCGGCGATATCTGCTCGACACGCGCGAGAAATACGATCTGATTTTCGGCGACGCCTACAACGGACTACGCAATATCCCCGGTCATTTGGTGACGCAGGAATTCTTCGCGCTGCTCAAGTCGCGGTTGGCCGACGATGGCCTGTACATGATGAACATCGTCAGCCCGATTCGCGGCGAAAACGCTCAACTGTTCCGCGCGATTCTCAAGACCGTGCAGACTCAATTCGCGCATACCGACGTGTACAGCGTCGACCCTCGATTCACGGCCCAACCACGCGGCGTGATTCTGGTCGCCTCGAATCGTCAATTGTCGGCGGGGCTCAACGCCCTGGCCGCCGACGAGTTGCTCAAGCTGCTATTGTCGACTCGCATCGAGCCCGCCCTGTATGAGCCGCTCGACGTACAGCCGCTCACCGACGATCATAATCCGAGCGAGTACCTGATCGCCCGGCAGTTGTCTCGCCAGCCACACTCCGATTGACCTGGGCGATGACGTTGCCGCATCTGCCTATCGACGACGTGCTGCCGCAAATCATCGCGGCGTTGCGCTCCGCATCGAGCTTGGTGGTCCGCGCCCCCACGGGAGCCGGCAAAACGACCCGCATTGCTCCCGCGTTGCTCGACGCCGGCCTCGCGGGCTCCAAGCAGATCGTCTTGCTCCAGCCGCGTCGAGTCGCGGCCCGGGCCGCCGCCGCGCGGATGAGCGCCGAACGCGGCAAGCCGTTGGGAGACGAGATCGGCTATCACGTGCGGTTCGAGAGTCGCAGCGGGCGACAGACGCGCATCCTCGTCGCCACCGAAGGGGTGTTCCTCCGCTGGCTCCAGGACGATCCGTTTATCGAGCGCGTCGCGATCGTTATCTTCGACGAGTTTCACGAGCGCAATCTGAACACCGATCTGGCGCTGGCCATGATACGCCGCGTGCAACAGACGGTGCGACCCGACGTGCGGATCGTCGTCATGTCGGCCACGCTCGACGCCGCGCCGATCGCACAGTACTTGAACAACTGCCCCCAGATCGACAGCGCCGGACGTCTGTTTCCGGTCGAAACACGCTACGTGCCTCACGAGTCGCGCGAGCACCTCAGCACGCAAGTTGCCCACGGTGTCCGCGAGTTGTTCGCAACCACCTCGGGAGACATCCTGGCCTTTCTGCCCGGCGTCGGCGAAATTCGCCGCGCGGCCGAGCAACTCGCCGACTGGGCCCAGGCGCAGGACGTGCTCGTGACCGAACTGTTCGCCGATCTGCCGCTCGAACGTCAGCAAGCGGTGCTCGTGCGTGGCCAGCGGCGCAAGGTGGTGTTGTCGACCAATGTGGCCGAGACCAGCGTGACCATCGAAGGGGTGACCGGCGTGGTCGACTGCGGCTGGGTCCGTCAGTTGCGCTACGATGCCCAACTGGGGCTCGACCACCTGGAACTGATCCGCATCTCACGCGCGAGCGCTGAGCAGCGCGCGGGTCGAGCCGGACGGACGGCCCCCGGCGTGGCCCTCAGACTCTGGACCGTCAACCAGCAGCGCGGGCTACGTGAGCTCGACGCTCCCGAGATCGAACGGGTCGACTTGGCGGGACCTGTGCTGGAACTGCTCGCCTGGGGCGAGAACGACCCCCTGGCGCTCGATTGGTTCACGCCCCCCAGCGCCGAGCGCGTGCAACTTGCCCTGCGATTGCTCACACGCCTGTCGGCGGTCGAGCACGGCAAGATCAGCGCGCTCGGCAAGCTCATGTCTCGGTTCCCGCTCCATCCTCGATTGTCGCGCTTGCTGATCGAGGGGGCGCGACACGGCCAGCTCGACGCCGCGGCCGCGACCGCCGCATTGCTCGAAGAACGTGACCTGCTGCGCCGCGCCGAGCGCTCGGGACCGCGTATCGCCACGCACTCAAGCGATTCCGACGTGCTCGACCGCCTGCACGCGCTCGACGAGTTCGAGCGGACGTCACGCCGCGAGACCGAACTGGGAACGATTGACGCCACCACGGCGCGTCAGGTGCTCCGCTCACGCGATCGGCTGCTGCAATTGTGGCGGGGTGAACAGCTCGAACCGAGTGGTGCTCCGCTGACACTCGACGAGGCGGTGTGCCGCGCGGTGTGGACCGCATTCCCCGACCGGCTCGTGCGCCGCCGCGAGCCCGGCAGCCCGCGTGGGCTGATGATCGGCGGGCGGGGCGTCAAACTGATCGAGAGCAGCGCGGTCCATCAGGCCGAGTTCTTCGTCGCGGTCGAGGCCGACGATCGAGGCGCGAGCGAATCGCTCGTGCGGCAGGCCTCGCTCGTCGAGCGGGCTTGGCTCGATGAGTTGCCGCTGCAGACCCGTGTCGAGGTCGAGTTTGACGCGGACCGTGGCCGGGTGGTGGCTTGGCGGCGCACGTGTCTCGACGACCTTGTGATCGACGAGGCTCAGATCGGCGTGAAGCCCTCGCCCGCAGTCGCCGCGCTCTTGTCACGCGAGGCCGCGACACGGCTCGATCTGGCAACGTGTTTCGATCCGGACGAACTCAACTACCTGGCGCGCGTGCGCTGCCTGGCTCAGTGGATGCCCGACTTGCAACTACCCGACCTTGAAACCGACACCTGGGGCCAATTGCTCCCCGTGTTGTGCGCAACTTGTGTGTCGCTGGACGACGTGCGCCGCGCTTCGCTGCGCGTGGCGGTGCAGCAATTGCTCACGCCGCAACAAATTCAGCAAGTGGAACGTGAGGCACCCGAGCGAATCACGGTGCCGAGCGGCAGCGCGGTGCGGCTGCAATATGAGCGGAACAAGCCACCGGTGCTGGCGGTGCGCATTCAAGAGGTGTTCGGCATGCTGCGGACGCCACGCGTGGCGGGCGGACGAGTGAGCGTGCTGATGCACTTGCTCGCCCCCAACATGCGCCCGCAACAGGTGACGCAGGACCTGGCGAGTTTCTGGCAGAACACGTATGGCGAGGTGCGCAAGGAACTTAAGCGGCGGTACCCCAAGCACGCCTGGCCCGACGACCCGACCACGGCCGTCGCCCAGCGCCGCCCAGGCAAGCCCAAGCTCTGATTAGGCCGCGGCGCAAATCGTGCCTGTCGGGCATTTGAGCTGGAACAGGCCAAAGATCTCGGACTGCGTGAGGCCGGCCTTGTGCGGTGCCTCGCGCAACGAAGCATCGTTGAAGATCGTGTCGAAGATCTCTCGTTTCTCTTGCAAGATCTGGTCGATCCGCTCTTCAATCGTGCCGGTGGCCAGGAATCGCGTGACGGTCACGGGCCCCGCCGCGCCAATGCGGTGCGCGCGATTAATCGCCTGGTCCTCAATGGCCGGGTTCCACCATCGATCAAACAGGAAGACATACTCGGTGAATTGCAGGTTCAGGCCGACGCCCCCCGCGCCGTAGCTAATCAGCAGCAGCGGCCGGTCCTTGCTCTCCTTGAACTCTTGCAGCACGCCGTCGCGGCGGTGCGACGGTGTCTTGCCGTGGTACGTGAGGGGGCGATACTCTTGCAGCCGCTCGGCAAGCGTTTCGATAGTCTCGACCCATTGGCTGAAAACGATTGCCTTGCGTCGGCTCGCGACGACCTCTTCCAAATCGGCGCTCAGGCGCTCGAGCTTGGCGCTGCTTCCGGTGGCGGGATCGAAATTGCAAATCTGCTTGAGTCGCAGCACCAGCTCGAAAACATGCTGAATGGTCATCGAGTCTCCCATGCCAGCCAATCGCAGCACGCCGTCGTTCTCGGCCAGCGAGTAGGTCTCGCGCTGCTCGGGGGTCAGCTCGATGTCGGCCGCGCGAAACAATTTCGGCGGCAGCTCAGTGAGCACCTTGTCTTTGGTGCGACGGATCACGTACGAGCTGGCCAGCTTGCCGAGTGTCCGCGGCTTCATGTCGCTCTTCAAATAGCCGGGCGAGAGAAACTCGAATATCCCCACCAGGTCTTCGGCGCTATTTTCGATCGGTGTGCCGGTGAGGGCCCAAGAGCGTTTGCGCGGAATCGAGCAGACGATTTCGGACGTCGAGCTCATGCGATTTTTGATCCGTTGCGACTCGTCGAGCACGACCAGATCGAAGGGCCCGCCGTGCGAGCCGAGCCAATCGCGATCGCGATGCAGCAGCTCATAGTTGGCCACCTTGACCGGCGCGTCGGCGAGCTGCCATTGCCAGCGGCGCTTGGCCGCGTCGCCGCCGATGACGGTGAGCGGCACCTCAGCCGCCCAGGATTGAAACTCACGCTGCCAATTGGTGACGAGCGGCTTGGGGCACACAATGAGCACGTGACGCACTTCGCCGGCGTGCAACAAGAGGCGAATCGCCGAAATGGCCTGCATCGTCTTGCCCAACCCCATCTCGTCGGCCAACACGGCCGCATAGCGGGGATACAAAAAGGCGATCCCTTCCATCTGATACGGAAAGGGATGGAAGGGAAACTCGAGCGCGCCGCCGTGGATGATCGTCTCGAGCGGAGGTTGTAGCACGTAAAAGAGCCGGTCTTCCAGCTTGATCACGTCGCCGGGGGGGCGAATGCGCGTCGGCTTGGCCTGCTTGCCTGGGTTCGTTGGCTGCGCCGAGGGGGTGCCCGACACTACGCCTGGACGCGAGAAGATCGATGGCCCCGATGACTGACCGTGAGCCGAGAAGCGATAACTGGTCGAGGTCACGCGCAGCGGTTTGATCGGCAACGACACGACACCGACGGGTGCCGTGCGTCCCCAGGGCCAACGACGCGACGACTCGCAGTGGCTCTGCACATCGATCGGTTCGTTCAAATCGAGCGCGACGCGCGTAATTTGAATGGGCTTGGCGGCTGGTTCCAGCGCACGCGGCGACTCGGAGGCGTGGTTCATCGGCCGCTCCGATGGGCTTCCTCGATCGCCTCGCGAATCCGCTCAAATGGTTCACTCAGATCAAAACGCTCGGCCAGGGGAAGCAACACGCCCTCGATCGCCACGCGATCGGGCTCATGGCCGCGACAGGTCATGCCGCGATGGCGACCGAGCATGAAGTGTGGTTCGTCACTGAGGTGGGCATGGGCGGCGTCAACACGCCAGCTACGGTCGCGGTCCGTATTCGACTCGACATCCGATAACAGCAATGCCACCGGAGCGGACGAATGCTCGCGCACTGCGAGCATCGCGGGCTGATCGATGCAGACAACCCCCACGGTCAATTCGGTCTTTGCTAGCAAGGCTGCGCCGATCTGCTCGCCGTAGAGAAATGCATCGAGCGTTGGGCCAAACAAAATCTCTTGAGCCCGATTGGCTTTGACCGGTGCGGTGCAATGAAACTCCAGCGGTCGACCGTGGGCGTTCAGCAGCAAATAGCCCCCTGACAGCCCAAACTGATCGTGCTTGACGACCGTCAGATAGCCAATCGTGCTAGCGAGCTTCGCGGCCTGAGATTTCTCGCGATCGTGCGATCCCATCCTGGGTGTGTGCCTCAGCAGAGATGTGACGGAATCGGCCCAGAGCACGACCCTCCTTGGTGGCCCCACGAACCGAGTCCTCGACTCTCATCGGACCGCCTTGGGAAGCGACTTTAGCCAGGGAAATCCACCTGGTAGAGTGGGGCGTGACAATTTTTCTCGACACTCCGGTCGTGTCGGCTATACTCGGAATTCCACCCCCGCCACGGAAAAGGACCTACCGAATGTCCGAACGAGCATTGCCCACCTCGCTATTTCCGAGTGTCGAGGTCTCGACGACCCCGCCAGCCCATACACCCCACCCACATGGGGATCGCACCGACCACGAAATGTTGCGGCTGCTTCGCGACATGGTTGCGGCCCAGGACCGGCAGAATGAGCTGCTCGAAGAATTGATCGGACAAATGAACGCCGGGCAGAAGCAACGCAATCAAGAACTGTCGCAGTGGCGCAATGCGAATCCCGAGTTGGCCCAAAAGTGCCGCGTCGCGGCCGAGGTGCTGAGCCAGGTGCAGTCGTCGTTTTTGACGAACTTGGCCGACGAGGTCGATGCGACCGGCGATTCACTCGCCGACGGCGAGTTCATGCTCAGCGAATTTGTCGACCGATATGGTCCCCGGCTGGCGCATCTCAACGGTGTGCTGCAAGTGTTGGCTCAACTCGGTACCACGCCCACGACCTAGTCGCGCGCGTGGGCCCCCCACATCGACTTGCCCACTCATGCTGCGCGAAGTCACCACCTCCGACGGCATCCGCTTGCATGGCGATTGGCAGCCGCGCGACGAGACGGTGCCGCCCCATCCGTTTGTCGATGCCGTGTTGTTGCTCCACGGCACGGGCAGCAACTTCTACAGCTCGTCGCTCTGGAACGGCTTGATGAGCGTATTTCGCCAGGCTGGGCTGGGGGTGATGACGGTCAATACGCGCGGTCACGACGGCATGTACCTGACCGTGGCAAACTCGGGCAAGCGATTGCTCGGCGCGGCCTACGAGCTGCTCGATGAATGCCCGCTCGACGTCGCCGCTTGGGTCGATTCGCTCGCGGCCTCGGGGCAGCGGCGCGTGGCGTTGGTCGGTCACAGTGCTGGGGGGGTCAAAGCGATCTACGCACAGGCGCATGCGCCGCTGCCTACCGTTCGTGCCGTGCTCGCCCTCTCGCCGCCGCGATTGTCGCACCGGGAGTTCCAAGTCAGCGGCGACAAATTCGGTTTCAACGCCGATCTCCGCCGCGCCGAGCAACTCGTGGCGGCGGACCAAGGCGATACGTTGCTCGACGTTCGCTTCCCACTGCCGTACCTGATCTCGGCACGCGGGTTCTTGGACAAGTACGGCCCGGCAGAGCGTTACAACGTGCTCAACTTTGCAGGGCAACTTACGGTGCCGCAGCTTTATACCTTTGGCAGCCTTGAGGTGCAGCACAACGCCGCGTTTCGAGGGCTGCCCAACGAACTGGAAGCCCTCGCCGCTCACGCGCAGGCAACGATCGACGTGGAACTCATCGCCGGGGCCGACCACGTCTATTCGATGTGTCACACGGAACTTGCCACACGCTGCCTGAAATGGTTAGCGAGGCAGCACGGATCGTCTGCCATAAGCGGCTAGTTGCCTTTGGTTTACGTTGCGGTTGTCGGCGGCTCTTTGCTTGCGTTCGCACGTCCCTCTGATTTAGAATATAGGGCTGAGCCGCCTGCCCCGTCGTGCCCCGCCTTTGTCTCCCGCCTGAGTGTGTTCGACATGAAACGTGTGTTCACGATTCTACTCTGGTCCCTTTGGCTCAGCACCGCGCCGCACGTTGCAGCGATTGCCGCGCCCGTTGAATTTGCACGAGACGTGCAGCCGATCCTGGTGCGCTACTGCACCAAGTGTCATGGCCCCGATAAGCAACAGTCCGATCTGCGCCTCGATACGGCGGCGGCCGTGTTGCGTGGCGGCAACAGTGGCCCGGCCGTGGTGGCCAAGAAAAGCCAAGAGAGCCTGCTCATCGACGCGCTCACCAAGGCCGAAAATAGTTCGGCCATGCCTCCGCCCGAGGAGGGCAAAAAACTCACCAGCGCCGAGTTGGCCATTCTCAAGCAATGGATCGACGAAGGGGCCATCGGACCCAAGAATGAGACGCTCCCCGCGACGATCAAGCGCAGCACCCACTGGTCGTTTCAGCCGCTGCAGCGCGTGACGCCCCCGACGCCCCCAGCCACGGCCACGATTCACAACGAGATCGATCGCTTTGTTCTCGCGCGCCTCTCGTCCACCGGGCTCAGCGCCTCGGCCGAGGCCGACCGCGCGACGCTCATCCGTCGCGTCTATCTTGATCTGACGGGGCTCCCCCCCAGCGTCGAGGAAGTCGACGCTTTTCTGCGAGACAAATCGCCCGACGCATACTCACGGTTGGTCGACCGTTTGCTCGAATCACCCCATTATGGCGAACGATGGGGTCGGCATTGGCTCGACATCGCCCGCTATGCCGACAGCAACGGCTACACGATCGACAGCGCGCGCTCGATCTGGAAGTATCGCGATTGGGTGATCGACGCACTCAATCGGGACATGCCCTTCGATCAATTCGGTATTGAGCAGTTGGCCGGCGACATGTTGCCCGGCGCGACCCTCGAACAAAAAATTGCCACCGGCTTCCATCGCAACACGCTCCGCAACGAGGAGGGGGGGACCGATCAAGAGCAATTCCGCGTCGATGCGGTGGTCGACCGGTTGAGCACCACGGGCGCGGCGTTCATGGGCCTGACGCTCGGTTGCGCTCGCTGCCACGATCACAAGTACGACCCGATCTCGCAGCGCGAGTTTTACCAGTTGTTCGCGATCTTTAACGGGGCGGATGAACCAACGCTGTCGGTCCCCACGGAGCAAGAGGCGGCCGAGGAGGCCCCGCTCCGCGAGGACATCGCGAGTTTGAAAAAACGGCTCAACGACACCGAATCGAGCAGCGCGCCGCGGCAGGTCGAGTGGGAAAAGAAATTCCTCGACGAGGTCGACGCCCTGGACAAGGCCGGCACGGCCCCGCTGGTTGTGCGCACCGCCGAACCGGTGCGCGAGTTGCTCAAAAAGCCGGCCAACAAGCGTAGCGCGGCCGAGAAAAAACTCGTGCTCGAAGAATTCCGCCGGCATGACAGCGAACTGCGGACGTTCTATGGCATGCTGGCCGAACTTGAGCAGCGTCAGAAACAATTGCAATCCAAGATCACGACGACGCTCGTGCTGCAAGAGCGGGCCACGCCGCGCGAGACGTTCGTGCATGTGCGGGGCGACTTCCTGCGTCATGGCGCCAAGGTCGAGCCCAACGTGCCAAGCGTGTTGCCGGCGATCAATAAACCGGCGGGCCAAGCGATCACACGGCTCGATTTTGCCCGCTGGCTGTTTACGCCTCAGCATCCGCTTACCGCGCGGGTGACCGTCAATCGCGTCTGGCAAGCGTACTTTGGTCAGGGCTTGGTGCCAACCGAGAACGATTTCGGCACGCAGGGAGACAAGCCGTCGCATGGCGAGTTGCTCGACTGGCTCGCATCGTGGCTCATCGACAACAAGTGGAGCATGAAAGCCTTGCACCGGCTGATCGTCACGAGCGCGACGTACCGTCAGTCGTCGCATTTTCGTGGCGACGTGCAGGAGAAGGACCCCTACAACAAGCTGCTCGCCCGGCAGGCGCGTCTGCGACTCGACGCGGAGGTCATCCGGGACGAGGCGCTCGCGGCCAGCGGGTTGTTGGCGCGCGACTTGGGTGGCCCGGGCGTGTACCCGCCGCAGCCCGAGGGCATCTATCGCTTCACGCAGGTGGCCAAGTACTGGAAAGAGACGCGTCCCAACGAGCGTTTCCGCCGCACGTTGTATACCTTTTTCTGGCGCAGTAGTCCGTATCCTTTTTTGATGACCTTCGACGCGCCCGACGCGAACAACGCATGTACGCGTCGGGTGCGGAGCAACACGCCGCTGCAAGCCCTGACGCTGGCCAACGACCGCGCGTTCGTCGAGTTCGCGCAGGGGCTCGCCCAACGGGTGCTCACGCTGCCGTTGACCAACGATACCGACCGGCTCAAGCAGGCGTTTCGCTGGTGCCTGGTGCGCGAGCCCACCGCGCAAGAACTCAACCGACTGAGCGAGTATTTATTGGCGCAGCGGAATTATTTTGTGGATGAGGCGCAAGCCGCCGACGTCGCGCCGAGCAAATTACCCGCCTCGATCAAACCGGCCGAGGGTGCCGCTTGGACCTCGGTTGCGCGCGTGTTGTTGAACCTCGACGAGTTCGTGACCCGCGAGTGAGCCGCTTTGCGAATCCGTCTTTCATTGCCATTTTAGAAACGGTGCTCCGATGCATCCCCATGACGAGCAAGTGTTGAGCCAGACGCGACGGCATTTTTTCCGCGACTGTGGTGTCGGCCTGGGGAGCATCGCGCTCTCGTCGCTGCTGGCCCAAGAAAGCCGCTCGGCCGACGTCAAGTACCCTTCGCCGCTCGCCCCCAAGGCGCCGCATTTTGAGCCCAAGGCGAAACGGGTCATCTTCTTGTTCATGGCCGGCGGGCCCAGCCAATTGGAACTGTTCGACCCCAAGCCGAAGCTCCAAGAGTTGAACGGTCAAGTCGTACCCGAGTCGTTTACCAAGGGCAAACGCTTTGCCTTTATCAAGGGGGACGCCAAGCTGCTCGGCACGCGCCGCACGTTCCAAAAGGTCGGCAAGAACAAGACCGAGTTGAGTACGTTGCTCCCGCACCTCGGCAGCGTGATCGACGACATCACGCTGATTCGCAGCGTGGCCACCGACGTGTTCAATCATGGGCCGGCCAAGATGTTCATGAACAGCGGGTTTGCCCGCTTTGGCTTGCCCGCGATGGGCTCGTGGGTCACGTATGGCATTGGGAGCGAGTCGCAAGATTTGCCGGGGTTCGTCGTGTTGCAGTCGGGGCCACGCGGCCCGCGCGGCGGCACGGCCCTGTGGGGGAGCGGCTTCTTGCCGACGACCTATCAAGGGGTGCCCTTCATGTCGGGCCCCGAACCCATCCTGAACCTGTCCAACCCCAAGGGGATCGACGCCCAGCGGCAAGGTGATTTCTTCTCAGCTGTCCGCGAGCTGAACGCGAAGCACTTGGCCGACGTGAACGATCCCGAGATCGCCACGCGGATCGCGGCCTACGAGATGGCCTACCGCATGCAGACAAGCGCCCCGGAATTGATGGACCTCTCGAAGGAAAAGCCCGAAACGCTCGAGGCGTACGGAGCCGAGGTGGGGGGGACCTCATTCGCGAACAACTGCTTGCTCGCGCGGCGGCTCGTCGAGCGCGGCACGCGCTTCGTGCAACTCTATCACACCGACTGGGACCATCATGGCAACAAGGGGACCGATCTGGGCGAACCGCTCGACGCCCGCTGCAAGGAAGTCGATCGACCCATGGCCGCGCTCGTGAAAGACCTAAAGGCGCGCGGGCTACTCGACGACACGATCGTCATCTGGGGCGGCGAGTTCGGCCGCACGCCGATGGGCGAGCCGCGCGACTACATGGGCCGAGACCATCACGTGGACGCCTTCACAATGTGGGTCGCCGGCGGCGGGTTTGCCCCCGGGCGCGTCGTCGGCAAGACCGACGAGATTGGCTACAACGTCATCGAAGATCGCGTGCATGTTCACGACCTGCACGCGACGCTGTTACACCAGTTGGGCCTCGACCACAAACGGCTCACGTGCCGCTTTCAAGGCCGCGACTTCCGTCTAACCGACGTGCATGGCAACGTCATCAAGAAGTTGCTGGCATAAAAAAAGAATCGGGCACAACACTGCGGTGCTGCACCCGATTCGTGGGGTCAGGGTAATCGCTCGTGGGCGACCTACTTCGCCTTTTCAATCACCGAAGCCTTGGTGATCTTCACGGGCGTCTTGGGACGATCGCCGCCGTCGGTCGGCACTTCGCCAATGGCCAGCACGACCTTGAGACTCTCATCATTCGCCGTCTTGCCAAATACGGTGTACTGATTGTCGAGATGCGGCACGCGACCCAAGCACAGAAAGAACTGCGAACCGCCCGAGTTCGGGTCGCTCGTGCGAGCCATCGAGAGCACGCCCGGCTCGTGCAGAATCTTGTTGAACTCGGCTTTGATCGTGTAGCCGGGTCCGCCCGAGCCGTTGCCGATGGGACAGCCGCCCTGAATGACAAAGCCCTTGATTACGCGATGGAAGCCAATGCCGTCGTAGTAGCCAATCTTGGCCAGCGCGATGATGTTCTTGCAGTGGCCGGGGGCGACGTCCGGATACAAATTGAGCAAGATCTTGCCCATCGTCGTATCCAACTCGACTTGATAGTCGGTCTTGGCAAAATCGATCGTCTGCTGTGCCGCTTCCACTTCCTTCTGTCGACTCGGGGGCATGGCCTGGCTCCTTTCACACGACGCCAGGGGCGTCAAAAATAGTAACACCAACCAACCGTAAGCCCAGAATCTTAGCGGCTGAGACCATCTTGGCAACCGGGTGCAATGCGACATGCGATCAGTTCTCCGAAGTTGATTGCTGAGCGGGGGGGATTTCACGGCCGTGCGGGTCATGCTGCGTGTCGCGCAGTTCGTCGGCCAGCGTGGCTTGCAACTGCGGCCCGATAAAGTGCTCGATCCGCTCGGCCGGCGCGTGGACATGGTCCAGCGGCAGGTGAAAGTGTTTTATCAAATAGGCCTCCCACAAGCGATGGGAGCGGACCAGTGATTGTGCCTCGCGGCGTCCAACGTCGGTGAGCGTCACGTGATCGTGCTGGACGTCGATTTGTTGGGTCCTTCTGAGCCGGCGCAGGGCGATCCGCGGCAACGACCCGCCGCCAATCGCCGCGCAGGCCTCGCGCACCGACAGCGGATCCCACTCGTCGCTGCCGCTGGCCAATTCCTCGTAACGATACAGCATCGCCAGCAGGTCCTCCCCCACGATCCGCAAGCTGAGCTGCCGCCGCTGCCAGAACTTGGCCAGCAATCCATGCTGCGGAGCAAAGCAGAGCGCCGTCGCGAATAACCCGCCGGCCACGACGGTCATCATGCCCGAAGTGTTCGTATTGAGCCATGCGGCCCCCAGATAGCCGCCGATCGCGGAGAGAGAAGCGATCAATGCCGCCCACAGAAGCATCGTGCGCAGGCGATCGGTGAGCAATTGCGCGGTCGTTCCCGGCACGATGAGCATCGCGACCACAAGCACTGAGCCAACCGCCTCGAACGACGCCACGGTCACGAGCGCCACCATCCCCATGAGCAGATAGTGCACCACTCGGGCACGAATGCCCATCGCCGACGCCAAAGCCGGATCGAACGAGGCGATCTTCAACTCTTTCCACAGCACGCCGATGAAGACGAGTGTGATGAGCAGCGCGGCGCACAGCGGCAAGAATGTCCGCGGCACAAGCAATCCCGCGACAGTCACCATGTCGAACGGCACAAAATCGAGCAGGCCATAGAGCGCGCAGTCGGCATCGAGATGCACGCGCCCGGCGAAGTTTTTCAACAAGAACACGCCGAGCGCGAACAACGACGTGAACACCACGCCCATGCTGGCGTCTTCGCTCACATTGCCGGCCCCTTGCAGCGACTCGGTCAGGGCCGCCGTCAGCACGCCGACAACGACCGCGCCAACGAAGACGGGCCAAGAACCGAGTTGCTCGGTGATCAAATAGGCGAGAACGATGCCGGGCAGAATGGCATGACTGATCGCGTCTCCCAGCAAGCTCATGCGACGCAACACGAGGTAGCAGCCCAGAAGCGCGCAGCACGTACTGGCCAGCGCGCCGACCGTCACCACCCAGAGCGCGGTCTGATGTTGTTGCACCCAGTCGAGCAAAGCGTCGGTCATTATTGGGCCTCCCTGGGCTCATAATACCGGGGCCAACGACCCAACTGACGCAATTTCAATTCCAGCTCGACAACCAACTCGCGCGGCAAAGCCTCATCGATGTGCTCGGCGTCGAGATCGACATAGCTTCCCGCCAGGTCGGCGTACTCGGTGAGGAACAATTCCCAAAGCCGATAACCCCGCTCCAAACGGGCCGCGTATCGACGGCCTTCATCCGTGAGCCGAAAATTGTCTCCCGACAGTGCCACGATCGCCCCGTGCTCGACGAGCCGCTGCAACAGCTTGCGCAACTCGACTGCCGGTTCCGACGTGTGCCGCAACAGGTCGGTCACGGTCACACACTCGAGCGCCGCCGCTCGCTCGTTGTAAGGGTCTTGTACCGTCAGTTCATAAACCAACCGCAGCACGTTCTGCTGATGAATTTGGGCGCGAAACCGACGTTGTCGCACCGAGCGGGCAATGACCCCGCGGCGCGGCGCGAACAGCATCGACACAACGAACAGGACCGACCCCGTGAGCACGATCACGGGACCGGCCGGCGACCAACTGTACTGCGCGCTGAGCAACGTGCCGACGCCGCCGATGAGCAGGCCGAACAAACTGCTCAGCACGAGCAATGACCCGAGCCGATCGGTCCAAAATCGAGCCGCGACCGCGGGGATAATGAGCAGCGCCGACATGAGCACGACGCCGACGGCTGGCAGCCCGATGACGACCGTCACGGCGACGAGCCCCATCATCAGCAAGTCGAGCCGCGCCGAGGGCCAGCCTTGTACGCGGGCAAACGCCGGATCGAACGAGACGACTTTGAATTCCTTGTAGAGTGCGAGCACGATGGCCAAGCAAATGGCCGATACCCCACCGACCAACAGCACATCCTGCAAGAGCATGCCGGCCGTTTTACCGAGGATGTACGAATCGAGCCCCGCCCGGCTGCCCGACGGCACGTGACTTTGAATCAACTGGCTGAGCACATAGCCCGCGCCAAAAAACACGCTCAGCACGATGCCGATCGCGGCGTCCTCTTTGATTCGCGTGTAGGCGCGGAGGAACGAGACGACACCCAGCCCGGCCACGCCACTCACCAGCGCCCCCAGAAGCATCAGCGGCAAACTCCGCTCCTGAAAAACGAGCACGCTGAGGCACAGCCCTGGCAGAGCGGCATGCGCGAGCGCGTCGCCGACCAGCGCGCGGCGGCGGAGCACGGCGTAGCTGCCGACCAGCCCAGCACTGGCGCCGAGCAGCGATGTGCCGGCCAGAACGACGAGCGTGTTGTAGCTGAGATCGAATGCGTCGAGCATGGCCAGCTTCGCGCGCCGCGAGGGAGTCGCGTTAGGCGCTGCGCTCCTGGGCTCGCAGGGCGTCGCCGGCTGCGTCGAGTACCGTGAGGCGGCCACCGTAGGTCTTGTGCAAATTGTCGGTCGTGAACGTCGTGGCGGTCGGCCCCGCCGCGACCAGCCGCATGTTCAGCATCACAACCTGCTCGAAGTAGCGCGGCACGGTGCGTAAATCATGATGCACGACCACAACCGTCTTGCCTTGCTCACGCAGCTCCTTGAGCAATCGGAACACGACCTGCTCGGTCGCCGCGTCGACCCCCGCCATCGGTTCATCCATCAGATACAATTCGGCCCGCTGGGCCAATGCCCGGGCCAAAAAAGTGCGTTGCTGTTGGCCACCCGAGAGTTGGCCGATTTGACGATCGGCCAGATCCGCGAGCCCGACGTGATCGAGACACTCGCAGGCCCAACGTCGCTCGGCAGCACCGGGGCGGCGGAACCAGCCGAGTTGTCCGTAGGTGCCCATCATCACCACATCGAGTACGCTGACGGGAAAATCCCAGTCGACGGTTTCTCGCTGCGGCACGTAACCGATCAGTTGCCGCTGTTGGGCCACCGGGCGACCGAGCACCGTAACGACGCCGTTGGCCAGCGGCACCAACCCCAGAATCGCTTTGATAAACGTGCTTTTGCCCGCCCCGTTGGGACCAATCACGCCGACGAGACTGGGTCGATCGATCGTCATGTCGATATCCCACAACACGGGCTTGCGATGATACGCGACCGTGACGTCGTGTACGTCGAGAATCGGCGGCGGTGTCGAGGCCAGCGTGTTATTCATCGTCACTTGGTCATTTCAACGCGGCGACGATGAGCGAAACGTTCTTGCGCACCATGCCGACGTAAGTTCCCTCGGGCGTGTCCGCGGCCCCCATCGCGTCGCTGTACAGCGAACCGCCGACGGTCACGGCGTGGCCCCGCGCCGCGCACCCCTCGATGAGCGCCCGCACATTGCGTGGATCGACGCTGGTTTCGACGAACACCGCTTTGACTTGCCGCAGGGCAATGAACTCGACCAACTCGTTGATCTCGCGCACGCCCGCCTCGCTGTCGGTGCTCACGCCTTGAATCGCCTTGACTTCGACCTGATACGCGCGGCCAAAATAGCTGAATGCGTCGTGAGCCGTGACCAACACGCGGCGCGGCTGGGGCACCTGCGCGAGTTGCTCGCGACAGGTCCGGTCCAACTCTTCGAGTTGCTCTCGGTAAAGGGTCGCCTGGCTTTGGAAGTCGGCCGCATGCGCCGGGTCAAGCTTGCTCAGCTCACGCTCCACGAGCGCCGTGCTCTGCGACCAAAGTTTTACGTCGAACCACACGTGCGGATCGAATTGCTCGCCGCCGACGTTAAGCAATTCGGCGCGAGGAATATCGTCCGTGATCGCAAACACCCGTTTGCGTTGGGCGAGGTGCTCAAACAGCTCTCCCATTTTGCCTTCCAAGTGCAATCCGGAGTAGAAGATGGCCTCGGCTTGTTCGAGCTTGCTGACGTCCCCGGTCGAGGGCTTGTAGAGATGCGGATCGACCCCCTCGCCCATGAGCGCCTCGACGGTGACCCATTTTCCGCCGACATTTTTCACGATGTCAGCCACCATGCCGGTCGTGCAGACCACCCGCACCGGGCTCGACGAGCTGCGTGGCCCCGCCTCGTTGCGCGGGGCCGTGCTCCCCGAACAACCGACCAGAGCGGTCAGCAGAATCAGGCAAGCCACGTGAAGTCTCTGAACGTTGTAAGTACAGCTAGGCTGAAGAATCATGCGAAAAATCGACTCGACGCGAGGGATCGTGATTTTGAGTAATCAAAACTTTATTTTACCCTCAGCCAAACCAGAGAGTCAAGTGACTAAAGTGACTGTTTGCAATACCTTACGCCGTGTCGACTGATGTTGACCCTGGTCGGCTGCGGGCAGTATGTTTCGCAGCATACGCTGCCACGCGCCGTCCAAGCGGTACTCCGATGCGCATCATCGATCGTTATGTCCTCCGCCAGTTTATTCAAGTGTTCATCGTTTGCTGGATGAGCATGACGGGGCTCTACGTCGTCTTCGATGCCTTTACGAACATCGACGAGTTTCTTCGCCACGGCGGTGTCTTCAAGACGATGCTGCGATACTACTCGTTCCGATCGGTGGCCTTTTTTGATTTGATCAGCGCCGTGCTGGCGATGATCGCCGCAATGTTCACGATGACCTGGATCCAACGTCACAACGAGCTCACCGCCCTGATGGCCGCTGGCATCTCCCGCAAGCGAGTCGTCAAGCCGGTGGTCATCGCAGCCGCGATGGTGACGCTGCTTGCCTTGGTGAATCGCGAGCTGTTCATCCCCGGGCTTCGCGGCGAACTGCTCAAGGACGCGCGCGACCTCAATGGCGCGAATGTCTTTCCGGTCACGTCGCAGTACGATAACCAGACCGGCATCATGATCAGCGGCCGGCACAAGACCGCCCAGGATCTGCGTGTGTACCAGCCCAGCTTCGTCCTCCCCAAGACAATCGATCCCCAGGAGCGTTCGCTCAACGCCGTCGAATGTTTCTGGAAACCCGCGAATGAGCAGCACCCGGCCGGTTACTTGTTCAACCAGGTGACCGCGCCTCAGGAACTGCTTAGCGGTCCGGCACTGACGCTCAAGGGGGAGACGGTCATTTACACGCCCATCAGCGATCCCCAGTGGCTGCAACCAGGACAATGCTTCGTCGTGTCGGCTACCGATTTCGAGCAGCTCTCGGGGGGCGGGACCTGGTGGAAGCATACGTCGCTGCCGCAAATGATCCACCGCGCTCATCGCCCCAACGTCTTCTTCAATGGCACGCTGCGGGTCACGATTCACAGCCGGGTTGTCCAGCCCTTTCTTGAGTTGACGCTCGTTTTTTTGGGCTTGCCGTTGGTGATGAGCCGCGAGAATCGTAATATGTTCGTATCCATCGGGCTGTCGGTGTTGCTCGTGGTTGCGTTTGTGTCGGTGTCGATGGCATGCCAGTACTTGGGCGCATCGGGGCTGATCGACGCGCCGCTGGGCGCTTGGCTCCCGCTGATGATTTTCGTGCCGCTGGCGGTGTATATGTTCGATCAAGTGGATCGGTAGCCGTCGCGGACGCCGCAAGAGAATAGGTGCTTGGCGATGTCCAGTGCTCGCACGAGTGAAGACGCCGTGCCGTGGGTCGAGGGGCTCACGATTGGCCAGATGATCGAGCAAACCGCCCTGCGGCATGGCGACTCCGACGCGGTCGTGTTCCATGCCAGCGGCGTGCGCGCGACGTATCGTGAGTTCTTGCAATCGGTCGACGAGGCCGCCGCTGGCTTGCTCGCCCTGGGCATCACCCGTGGTCAGCATGTTGCGATCTGGGCGACCAACGTCCCCGAGTGGGTCGTCTTGCAGTTTGCCACCGCGCGCATTGGTGCCGTGCTCGTCACAATCAACCCCGCCTACCGTCCGCACGAGTTGCAATACGTCTTGCAGCAGAGCGACGCGGTGGCGCTCGTTTTGATCGACCGCTTCAAAACGTCCGACTACTTCGCAATGCTCGGCGAGGTGTACCCCGAACTGGCACAGGGCCCCGTGGGCGAAGCCCGCTCGCCAAAGTTCTCCAAGCTCAAATGGGTCGTCTCGATCCGCGGCGAGACCCCCGAGGGAGCGATGAGCTGGGGCGACATGCTCCAGCGCGGAAAGACGATCCCGGTCGACATTGCCCGCTACGGCGAACAGCTCTCGCCCGACGACAAAATCAACATCCAGTACACGAGCGGCACGACCGGTTTTCCCAAGGCGGCCACGCTGAGCCACCGCAATTTGCTGCTTAACGCCTACTATGTCGGGCTCTGCCAGCGATTTTCGCACGTCGATCGCGTGTGCATTCCGGTCCCCTTCTACCACTGCTTTGGCTGCGTGCTGGGCACGCTCGGCGCGGCGGTACACGGCGCGGCCATGATCATTCCCGCCGACTCGTTTCAAGCCACGGCAACCCTCGACGCCATCGAGCGCCACCGCGCCACGGTGCTCTACGGCGTGCCCACGATGTATATCGCTCAACTGCAGGATGCCACGTTTGCGGCGCGCGATCTGAAGTCGCTCCGCACGGGCATTATGTCGGGCGCGCCTTGTCCCATCGAAGTCATGCGCCAAGTCGTCGACCAGATGAGCATGCGCGAGATCACGATCGCCTACGGCCAAACCGAGGCCTCGCCGGTCATCACGCAAACCCGGGCCGACGATCCGATCGAGCTACGGGTCGAGACCGTGGGGCGGCCGCTCCCCTTCGTCGAGGTGAAACTGATCGACCCCGCCACGGGCGCTACCCTGGGGGACATGCAACAAGGCGAACTCTGCACTCGAGGGCATGTCGTGATGATCGGCTATTACAACAACCCCGAGGCCACCGCGGCCGCGATCGACAAGGATGGCTGGCTACACACCGGCGACCTTGCGGTGCGATTGGCCAACGGCTACTACAAGATCACGGGGCGCATTAAAGACATGGTCATCCGCGGTGGCGAGAACATTTACCCGCGCGAGATCGAGGAATTTTTGTACCAGCACCCGGCTATCGAACAGGTTTCGATCGTCGGAGTGCCCGACGCCAAGTATGGCGAAGAGCTCTGCGCCTGGGTCAAGCTCAAGTCGGGGGCATCTTGCGCGGCCGATGAGCTGCGCGAGTTCTGCCGCGCCAATCTGGCCCACTTCAAGGTGCCCAGGTACGTCAAGTTCGTCGAGGCCTTCCCGCAAACCGTGACCGGCAAGATCCAGAAGTTCAAAATCCGCGACGCGATGATGGACGAACTGAAGCTCACCCAAGCTGCAACCGCGTAGCCACTACGACGACAGGCCGATCGACATCCCCTCGGCAAAGGTGATCGCCTCGATCTCGCACGAGAATGACCGCGTCTTGGGCCCAAAGCGACACTGCGCGACCGAGCATGTGCCCCTCAAGTGTCCAGTCGCTGCCAATTTGGCATCGACCAGTTGTGGTCTGACAACCGTGCGGATTCTCCGCAAACGATTATGCATCCATCACTTGTCATCGACATCGATGCATTTGGCATACGCTTTGCGTTCTTAGGCTTCGACGTGCAAAGCATTCAGCAACCGGTGCGAATCACCGTTCGCTCGTGTAACCCACCCACATCATCCTGCTGGTAGGAGACTCTGTCATGCCCCGCTATCGTTTGGCCAATTTTCCGCCACTGGGACAGTGGCGCACTGAAGTCGACCGCCTGTTCGATGATCTGATCACCCCGGTGGCGCGGGCCGCGGGGCGCGTCGGTTCCTATCCGGCGATCAACCTGTGGGAGCACGACAACACGCTCTACGCCGAGGCCGAACTGCCGGGCGTGCGTAGCGAAGATCTCGACATTGCCGTGATTGGCGACGAACTCACGATCAAAGGTCGCCGCGCGGCCGAGGCCGAAGCGGGCCTCACCGTGTTCCGCCGCGAGCGGGTGACGGGCGAGTTTGGCCGCGTGATCAAACTACCTTACGAAATCGACGCCACCAAGGTCGAGGCCAGCCTGACCGATGGCGTGCTGCGAGTCGTGCTTCCCAAGGCCGAGTCGTTGCGTCCGCACAAAGTTCAAGTCACAACCAAATAACCACCAGGAGTCCACGATCATGAGTTGCCAATGTTCGACACCGACCCAGGGCGCGAATCAAGCCTGTGCTGCTTCGGCGGCCTCGGCCGAGACAACGTTTCAGCCCCGCGTCGACGTGATCGAGGCGAAGGATGAGTTTGTCTTGCGGGCCGACCTGCCGGGCGTGCGCGGCGATGGGCTGGACATTCAATTCGAGGACGGCACGCTGAGTGTTCATGGTCGCGTGGCATCGCGCTGGAATGAACACGCCCGCTTCGTGCATGCCGAATACGGCGTAGGAGACTTCCGCCGGTCCTTCAAGCTCGGCGAGCACGTCGACGCCAGCAAGATTGCGGCTGAGTTGGCCAACGGAGTGCTGACGATCCATTTGCCCAAGGTCGCCGCCGCGCAGCCGCGAAAGATCGACGTGCGTGTTGCGAGTTAGGACACGACGGTCGCTCTTTACATCTGCTCGACGACGCCGATGCCGAGCAGTTCGAGGCCTTGTCGAATGGTGCGCGCCGTCAGGTCGCACAGCAGCAAGCGACTGTCGCGCAATTCCGGCGACTCGGCCTTGAGTACCGGACATTGCTCGAAAAAGGTCGAGTACGAGTTGGCCAACTCGAACAGATAAGCCGTGAGCTGGTTGGGTCGATAATCGCCGACGGTGTGTTCGAGCGCTTCGGAGAAACGCAGGATCTGTCGCGCGAGTGCCCGTTCGGCGCTGGCCGCGAGCGAGAGAGTCGCGGCGCGAGAACGCAGCGCGTCGATGTCAATCTCGCCCCGGCGAAAAATGCTCCGCACCCGCGCGTAGGCGTATTGCATATAGGTGGCCGTGTTACCGTTCATGGCCAGCATTTTCTCGTAGCTGAACGTGTAGTCGCTCGTGCGATTCTGCGACAGGTCCGCGTATTTGAGCGCGGCAATGCCGACCGAGTCGGCCACGTGCTGCGCGGCGCTCGGCGCGAGGTCCGAGTTATTTTCACGCACCACGGCTGCGGCCCGTTCGACTGCTTCATCCAGCAGGCCCTTGAGCCCCACGGTGTCGCCCGAACGGGTCTTAAAAGGCCGGCCGTCATCGCCGAGCACCGTGCCGAAACTGACATGCTGCAACTCGATCTGATCGTAGCCCCAGAGTCGGGCCACGGCAAAGAGCTGCTGAAAGTGCAACCCCTGTCGATGGTCGACCACGTATAGGATGGCGTCGGGACGCCAACGCTCGACTCGATAGCGAATTGTCGCCAGATCGGTGGTCGCGTACAGAAACGCGCCGTCCTTCTTGCGAATAATCATCGGCGCGGGCGAATCGGGCAAAAACACACACAGCGCGCCGTCGCTCTCCTTGGCCAGGCCGCGTCGTTGCAGGTCCTCGACGACCAAAGCCAATTGCTCGTGATAGAAGCTCTCGCCGAGCGTCTCGTCGAACGTCACGTTCACGCGACGATAAATCTCGTTGATCGCTTCGAGGCATGGAGGCATGAACTCCTGCCACAGCCGGCGATTTTCCGCGTCCCCCTCGTGCAGCTTGGCGGTCTCGGCGAGCACGGCCTGGTCGACATGTTCGTGCTGTTGAAGCAACGGGCCGAGCATGGGGTCAGCCTCGGCTTGCGCAAGCTTCTCGCGCATCGCGGCCAACTCGCGTCGCGCATCGTCAAGCGAACTCCGCGCTTTCTTCAAGGCCTGGGCGGCTTTTTTCTCGGCCGCGGCATCCGCACTGCTCACGGCGCTTTCGCGCCGCTGCACGTCGGCCTCGGCCGTGGCGACCGCTTGCTCCAACTTGGGGATCGACGCGAGCCCTTCGCGGTAAGCAACTAATTGATGCACGAGACGGTACAGCCGGGCCAACTCGTCGATCGCGTTGCGCTCGTAGGCCGCTCGGTCGCAAAAATGTTTGTACCCGTAAATGATCATGCCGAACTGCGTGCCCCAGTCCCCCAGGTGATTGTCGGTGATCACCCGATGGCCGAGGAAACGCAAGGTGCGTTGCAGCGCGTCGCCGATCACGGTCGAGCGGATGTGCCCCACGTGCATCGGTTTGGCCACGTTCGGGGCGGAGAAGTCGATCACATAGGTCTTCGGTTTCGCAACGCTCTCGACTCCCAGACGAGCGTCGGCAACCGCCGAAAGCATCTGCGCGGCGAGCCAGTCGTCGCGCAGTCGGAAGTTGATGAAGCCGGGCCCGGCGATCGTCGGGGCCTCAAAGATCGGATCGACCGCGACGAGCGCGGCGAGTTGCGTGGCAAGATCGCGCGGCGGTCGGCCCAGTTGCTTGCCAAGCGGCATGGCGCAATTCGCCTGATAGTCGCCGAACTTGGCGTCCTGACTGGGCGTCACCAACTCGACGAGCGCCGCAAGATCGGCCTGCGGCGCAATCTGTGCCAACGCGGCTCGGACTCGCGTTCGCAATTCAACGAGAACGTTCATGGCATCCAATGCTCACAAAGTGCAAACGAACGAGGCTCGGTAAGATCATGCGCGAGCGCTACGCAGGCTCAGGGCTTGGCCGGGTCGAATGGCACGCGCCGCGCCTGGGACCAGAGATCATCGAGCGCATAATACTTACGGGTCTCTTCATCAAACAGATGAAGCACGACGTCGCCGTAGTCGAGCAGAATCCAGCGGCTTTCGGTGTAGCCCTCGAGGCCGATCCGTCGGTCGTGCAGGTTGTCCTCCAGCGTATGATCGATCTCTTCGCTGATGGCGTGCAACTGTCGCCGGCTACCACCGGTGACGAGCACGAAGTAATCGAACTCGGTGGTCAACTCGCGGAGATCGAGAATGACGATGTCGCGCCCCTTGTTATCGACGGCCGTGCGTGCCGCCGCCAGCGCGCGTTGCAACGCGCGCTCGCCGCGCGGCGCGGGGTTCTCGGTCGATGGGACGCTGCTCGTCGCCACAAAAGTCCTTGCATTCGTCAAAATATGATCGGAAGTTATCTCGACGCCGTGGCGTCATCCACTCCTCTTCAGTTTAGCTACTGACCGTCTTTCACGCTACGGGGTGAAATAGTCCCGCTCCGACTCGGGGACTGAGTCCCCGGATAACGTTGCGAACGCTCACCGTTCTATTGGAAGGCACACTTATCCGGCGGTTCACGCCCCTGGCTCGGAGAACAGAATCAGAAAATACGCTACGCTGGGCACCCCTCCAGCGAGCCCGCGAGGCCGCTATAATACGCGCCATGTTTTTGCCTTGAATCTTGCCACACGAAAGCGAGGCCGCCGGTGAGCGATTGGGTTGAAGAAGGACAGCAGGCCCCAGACTTTACCCTGGGGGCCGATGACGGCATGAAGGTCAAATTGAAAGCACTGCTCGGCAAGCCGGTCGTGCTCTATTTTTATCCGCGCGACGACACCCCCGGCTGCACGCGCGAGGCCTGCGCATTTCGTGACGCTTCCAAGCAATTGAAAAAACTGGGGGCTGTCGTGCTTGGCGTCAGCACCGACGACGTCGAGAGTCACGTCAAGTTCCGCGACAAGTTTCAGCTCAACTTCCCGCTGCTCTGCGACACCGACCACCAAGTGGCCGAGAAGTACGGTGCCTGGCGCGAGAAAAACATGTACGGTAAAAAATCCTGGGGCATTCAGCGCAGCACGTTCCTGATCGACGCCACGGGGATGGTGCAGCGGGCGTGGAAAAAAGTTCAGGTCGACGGCCACGACGCGCAGGTGCTCGAAGCCCTCGCGGAGTTGAAAGCCTGAACATGGAGCGACGCCCCCTAGGTTGCTCGGGCTTGCAGGTCTCGACCATCGCGCTGGGTTGCTGGCCGATCGCGGGCATGACGAGCCTCGGAGTCACCGACGACGACAGTCTCGCCACGATTCGCACGTGTTTCGAGTTGGGAATCAACTTTCTCGACACAGCTCATAACTACGGCGTCGACGGCGAGAGCGAACGGCTCATCGCAGGCGCGCTGCTCTCGCGCCGCAACGAGATGGTGATTGCCACGAAAGGGGGCATCGCCTGGGGGCCGGGCCGCGCGCAGATATTCGATGCCACGCCAGCCACGCTGCGGCGGCATTGCGAGACGAGCCTGCAACGCCTGCAAACGACCCACGTCGATCTGCTGTACCTGCATGCGCCTGACCCCAACACGCCGATCGTCGAGAGCGCCGGTGAATTGAAGCGGCTGCTCGACGAGGGGAAGACCCGCGCCGTTGGCGTGTCGAACGTCACGCGCGCACAGCTCGAGGCCTTCGCGGCCGAGTGTCCGCTGTCGGCCTATCAGCCGCCATACAATATGTTGCAGCGCGACATCGAACTCGACACGCTACCGTGGTGCGTTGAGCACAACGTCGCGGTGGTCATCTACTGGCCGCTGCTCAAGGGGCTGTTGGCCGGCAAACTGCCGCGCGAGCATATCTTTCCCGACTCCGATAGCCGCCGCAAGTACCCGATGTTTCAGGGGACTGAGTGGCAGAAAAATCACGACCTGCTCGACGACTTGCGGCCGATCGCCCAGCAGTCGGGGCACACTCTGGCCGAGCTCGTGTTGAACTGGACCATTCATCAGCCGGGCATCACCTGCGCCCTGGTGGGGGCTAAACGCCCCGACCAGATTTGCGAGAACGCCCGCGGCGAGGGCTGGCGGCTGACCCCCGAGCAAAACACGGCCATTGACGCCGCGCTGCGACGGCGCGGCCGGGCCATTACGCGCAATCCTGTCTAAACGTCCGCGAGAACACACGTCATGATTCGCATCGGCATCGTTGGTTGTGGTCGAATCCTCGCCGCGCATTTGCGCGGTTACCGGCTGTTGCGCGCCGCGGGCATCGACACGTTTCGGATCACGGCCCTCTGCGCTCGCAAGCGAGACGACGCGCTCATGTACGTCCGCCGAGGCGAGGGCCCGCCGCAGCGGAGTGCGTGCAGCAACATCGCCGGCGACCCACTGGCCATTGGGGATGAGTACCTCAGCGACTTTCAGGACGATGTCGAGGTCGAGGTGTACACCGACTATCGTGAGATGATCGAGCGCGGAGCGATCGATGCTGTCAACGATTTCACGACCCACGCACTGCATCATCAGGTGGCCGATTCGGCGCTGACGCATGACAAGCACTTGCTGACCCAAAAACCGCTGGCGATCACGGTCGCGGCCGGCCGCGCGATGTGCCAGCTCGCTGAGCAGCGCGAGCGGGTGTTCGCGGTATTCGAAAACTTTCGCTTCGCGCCCAGCACGCGGCATCTGCACTGGGCCTTCGGCCAAGGACCGCTCGGCAAGCTGCAAATGATTCTGCTCGGATACGTCGGCGTCTGGTGGGCACCCGACTTGGTCGTGGCGCAAACTCCGTGGCGGCATGTAAAGCGCGAAGCCGGTGGCATCAGCCTCGACCTCGGCGTGCATTTCTTCGATCAAATTCGCCACGTTGCAGGTGAGGTTAAATCGGTCTCGGCTCAAACCGCGGTCCTGGAGCCGCGGCGACATATCCTCAACGCGCAAGGCCAACGAGTGCAAACGATCGACTGCGACGCCGACGACACGTACTTCGCACAATTCACGACCTCGCAAGGCGTGACCGGAAACATGTTCGCCAGTTGGGGTGGTCATGGTGGCATCACGCTCAGTGGCGACGGCGTGGTGTATTACGGCTCAAAGGGCAATGTGACCGGCGATCGCGTGACGTTTGACGGCGCAAAGTCCGCCTCACTCGCCGACTTGTACGCGCAAGGCGAGTCCGCCACGCAACAACAGTGGGCGTTCCCCCACGGCCTGAGCGACAGCTTCGCGCTGAGTCAGCTCGATTGGCTGGAGGCGATCCGGCTCAAGCGACAACCGCAGACCGATGGCTCTGAGGGGCTCCGCGACCTGGCGGCCGCATTTGCGATCCTTGAGTCAGCCCAGTTGCGTCGGCCGGTCGAGGTGGCCGAGGTATTTGACGGCCAGTTGCGAGAATATCAAAAGCCAATCGACGCGGCGTATGGGGTTAAGTAGGTGGGAGTTCTCGGTTCTCAGTTCTCAGTTCTCGGTTCTCGGTTCTCGGTTCTCAGTTAGCCGCGACGCGCAGCGGAGCGCGTAATGCGAGCCAACTGGGGGGCGATCAAGGTTACGCGCTCCGCTGCGCGTCGCGGCTAACGTGAGACGCCCCCCATTGCGAACCCTGGAAAATCGACTATCCTAGAACGCTTTCAAATTGCCGATCGCGTCCTCTCGAGGTGGGTCATGGTTCGTCCTCGTACCAAGCTGGTTCTAAGTCGCAAGTCGCTCCGCTGCCCGAAGTGCGGCGCGGCGGTCAATCGCCAACTGAAGCGCTGCAAGCGCTGCGCCAAGGTTCAGCCGAAGAACTAGGCCCTGTAACTACTTAGGGCCCATCCGCACCGCGCCATCGAGGCGCAAGACCGACCCGTTCAGGTAGCGGTTCTCGAAGATATGTCGTGCCAGGGCAGCAAATTCGGCCGGGTCCCCCAGCCGCGACGGGAACGGGACCTGCGACTCCAGGCTCGCCCGCAGCTCGTCGCTGAGCCCCTCGGCCATCGGCGTGGCCATAACCCCTGGGGCGATGGCGACCGCTCGAATTCCATGTCGGGCCAAATCACGGGCCAGCGGCAAGACCATCGAGGCCACCCCCCCTTTGCTCGCTGAGTAGGCCGCCTGACCGATCTGCCCCTCAAAGGCGGCAACGCTCGAAGTCATTACGATCACGCCCCGCTCACCTTGCGAGTCGGGCGCGTTGTTGGCCATCGCCGCCGCAGCCAGTCTCAGGCAGTTGAATGTGCCGATCAGGTTGACTTGGATGATCTTTTCAAACAACGCCAAGTCATGGGCGCCTTGCTTCGTAAGCACGCGCGAACCGGCCAGGATGCCCGCGCAGCAGACCAAACCATCGACCGAGCCGAACTCGCGTTGCGCCAACTCGACCGTCGCGGCCACCTGTTCACCGCTGGTCACGTCGGTCGCAGAAAAGCGGGCGGCGGGGCCCAACTCGTCGGCCAGAGCTTGACCAGCCCCGGCTTGCAGATCGGCGATGACCACCTTGGCTCCGGCCGCCACAATACCACGCGCCGTCGCGGCCCCCAGCCCGGAGCTGCCTCCCGTTACGATCACCACCCGATTCGCAATTTCCATGAGCACAGTTACTCCGCTGCAGGGTTCGTCGCTTCGCTGGCCGGTTGCTCGTCGATCACGCTGCGCACGCGGACGCCGTCGACCAAAGACGTTTCCGGCGAGAGCACGACCAACTCGTCGGCCGCGATCCCCTGCACAATCTCGGCGACGACATCGTTCATCAATCCGACGCGAATCGGCTGTAGCCTAGCAACCCCGCCGCGGACCGCAAAGACCTGCCAGTCGCCGGTCGGGCCGCGAAACAGTGCCGAGCGAGGCACGAGCAGCGCGTCGGACTTTTCTGCCGTGAAGATGCGGACCCGGGTGCGATAGCCCACCCCCAGGTCACGTGTCGCCCGCAATCGCTTGAGTTCCTCGCCATCGAACTGCACGATCACCTTGACTCGCTGTTGTTCGACGCCGAGCGAACTCACCTTGGTGAACCCGGCCGGATAAATCCGCGCCACCTTGCCGCGCGCGACGGGCTCGCCAATCGCCGGGCCGTAGATCTCCACCAGGTCGTCGAGTTGGATGCGCACCACATCCTGGCTGAGGATGTCGGCCTCGACCTCAAGCTCGTCCAGGTTGCCGATCGTCAGCAGCACCGTGCCCGACGAGACCATGCGTTCGTTGCTTTCGTGTCGAGCCAAGATAATGCCGTCGATCGGGCTGCGCATGTGTCCGCGTTGCTGATCGCGTTGTTGCTGTTTGAGCCGGGCCTCGGCCTGGGCCAACTCCTCCTTGCGGATTTGGCCTGTCAGGGTCTTTCGCGAAATGTATTGCCGCACCACGTTGGGACCCAAGGCCGTCGCGGCTTGCATGCTGCGCAGCGCGCTGAGCACGAGCACGTCTTGCTGGTAGTCGACATTGGCCTGCACCTGGTTCACCTGAGCCGAGTTGAGTTGCTCCTCGGTCGAGGCGTTGGTGAGCCGCATCCGTTCCATGCGTTGCAATTGTTTGTTGGCAAAATCGAGCTTGGCCTCGCCGGCGGTGACGCGCTTTTCGGCCGCTTTCACGGTCGAGTCCATCGACTCGACGAGCTTGAGTGCCTGTTCGAGCGTGGTCAATTCGACGCCGATATCGGCGTTCTCCTTGATGGCCGCGTCGGCCCGGTCCGACGCCGCTTTGGCGTCGGCCACCGACAGCTCCAAATCCAACGGCACCACACGGGCCACAAGTTGGTCCCGCTTCACGGGAGTCCCTTCGATCAACTCGATGCTTTCGATCCGGCCGTTGAACGGCATCGTGATCAGATGCTGTTGCGGCAGCCGGGTTTGGGCCTGTTCGTCGACAAACTCGCGGATCGGTCCGCTGGTCGCTCGCGCGGCATGGACCATGACATACGAATTATGCCGCGCGGCCCAGAGTGCTCCGCCAATCAGAATGATGACGACGATCGTGATGAGCGTGCGCATCGCTGTTTCCCTTTCGTTACTCTTTGATCTTCAAGGCTTCGAGCCAATCCATCTTAAATATCGCCCGCTGCACGAACAGGTGCGCGAGCGTGCCGAACGTGCCGCCCAGCGCGAGCGTCCAGAGAAAGACCTCGCGCGGGTCGACGACCGGTATGCGAAACATTTCGGTGTCGTAGGCGATCGTAATGCCGACGTTGAGCAGGTAGCCCAACGGCAGCCCGCACAGGGTGCCGACGAGCGTGGTGAGCATGCTCTCGCGCGCGAACAGGCCGCCGACCTGCCACTCGTTGTACCCCAGCACGCGCAGCGTGGCGACCTCGCGTTGCCGCTCGGCCAACGAGATCAGCGACGAGTTGAGCACCGAGCCGAAAAAGATCACCCCGGCGAACAGCACCAAAATGCCGATGAACACCTGCTGGTTCTTGATGAGCGTTTCCTGCACATTCGCGATCATCTCGGCGCGGGCGGCGACCGCCTGGACCGACGGCATCTGCTTCAGTTCGCGGTAGAAGACCCCACGCCGCTCGCCAAGCCAGTCGGCCGCGCCGTTGCTGGGAGCTTTGCAGTCGATCAGCAGTTGCGCCCCGTTCATGGCAAACTCCTCGCCAACGCTGTGGCAGAGAAAATCGAGATCAGCGTACACCGCGAGACCGATGTAGGCATCGGCAATGGCCGTCACCTTCATGGCCTGCGGCTGGCGCAAACCCTTGGTGGGCACGATGGTCACGACATCCCCTTGTACGACGTGCAATATCTCGGCCATTTTGCGGCTCATGAGCAAGCCGCTCGCTGGGACACGCAACCGATTGCCGTCGATATCGCGGGGCATGGTCAGCGTGGCCTTGGGGACAATACCGGTGATACCCCCTTTGCGCTGATACGGTCCATGCACAAAATTGCAGGCCACATCGAACAAAGGCTCGACGTGATCGACTCCCGTCAGACGCTTGAGTTCGACGAGCGATTGCGCCCCCTGTTCGTCTTTGAACGTCAGGTCGATATCGCTGCGTTGCACGAGTTCGAATTGAAAATCGACCATGTAGACGATCGATCGCACGAGCATCAGCGCGTTGACGGCGACACACGAGCCCATCGCGGCGGCAAAGATGCCTGCCCCCGTGCGCAGCCGATGCCTCAGGATGTTGCGGCAGGTCATGCGAGTGCCAAAGCTCAACCGCGACCACAGGGGCGTAAAGCGTTCGAGGAGAATTTTGCCCCCCTGCGCTGGCGGCTTCGCGCGCATGGCCTCGGCCGGTTCGAGGCGTAACACATTGCGTGCGCCGTGAATGCTTCCTGTCAGACCGCACACGAGCGCGATCAACACCCCCTCGGCCAGAATGTCTGGATACACCTGCGACACGAGCCGCGGAAACTGAAAGAACATCAGGTACATGCCGGTCATACCGGTCGAGATCCAGTACCCCAGGGCGCAGCCTCCGCCACCGCCAATGACCCCGACGCACAACCCGAACTTGATAAAGTGCCAAAACACCTGCGCGTTGTCGTACCCCAGCGCCTTGAGCGTGCCGACCACGACCCGCTGCTGCTCGGAGAGCCGCGACATCAGCACGTTGAGGACCAACGACGCCACGGCGAGAAAGATCGCCGGGTTGATCACGCCGAACGCGCGGAGACCCTGGATCTCGTTGCTCAAAAAACGATTCGAGGGCTGATCGATCAGCGGAAATGAGTTGAACACGCCATACGAGTCCAGCAGCACCTCGGCCTGCCGCAGTAATTCGCGCGAGTTCTCCCGGGCCTCGGGGGACAAAATGCCCACGATCTGATTGGCGGCCCCCTGGAAGTCAAAGATGTCCTCCGCATAGGTCTGTTTCAGGTAGAAGACCCCAAACCGCTTGGGATCGGGCACGATCGCACCAGGCCCGACTAGGTACGTGAACTCGCTGCTGATCGCGGTCCCGACGATGAACAGTTCCTGCCGCTGGTTGTTGAGCAGCAGATGGATCCACATGCCCGGGTGCAGATTGTGCTGCCGGGCGAAGGCGTCGTTGACGATGACCTCATTGTCTCGTTCGTCGGTAAAGTAGCCGCCGCGACGCAAGAGAATGTCATTGATGACGCTCCGCGGCCGATCGGGAAGCGACAAGACAAGGCCGTTCAGGGGCTCAACCACCTCGGGCAAATCGACCGTCGCAAAAAACTGAATCCGCGGCCGCACGTCGACCACCCCGGGCAATTGCTTGAGCGGCTCGATCTCCGACAGCGGGACCTTTTTCAACTGCAAAGTGAAGTCGGCCATCCGACACTGTGCGTAGTAGTCGGCCTGGGCGAGCGACAAATTGCGATACGCCGAGTTGAGCGCAACGTAGGCCGCGATCCCAATGGCCATGATGCTCGTGATCGCGAGGATAACGCCCCACGACGAGAGCAATTCGCGGCGCAATTTGCGATCGAGGACGCTCACCAGGTGATCTCCTCAGGCGCTTTGGGATGTTCGTTCACGTGCGCCTCGACGATCTCGCCGCTGCGGAGCCGGATCACTCGGTCGGCCATCTCGGCGATGGCCCCATTGTGCGTGATGATCAGCACCGTCTTGCCGAGCTTCTCGCGAACCTCAAGCAACAGCCGCAACACACGCTTGCCGGTGGCAAAATCGAGCGCGCCGGTCGGCTCGTCGCACAAGAGCAACTCGGGGTTCTTGGCCAGCGCCCGCGCAATGGCCACACGCTGCTGCTCGCCACCCGACATCTGCGACGGAAAATGATCGGCCCGATCACTCAGCCCGACCATCTCGAGCACCTCGTCCACGTCGAGCGGGTGGCTGGCAATTTCAGTCGACACCATCACGTTCTCGCGCGCAGTGAGTGTCGGCACGAGGTTATAGAACTGAAACACGAAACCGATCGTTTCGCGCCGATACCGGGTCAGCTCGCGGGTCGAAAAACGGGTCATGTCCTGATCGCGGTACCAGACCTGCCCAACCGTCGCATGATCCATGCCACCCAGGATGTTGAGCAGGGTACTCTTGCCCGAGCCACTGGGCCCGACCATGGCCAACAACTCCCCCTCGT
>CAZZBK010000027.1:0-45926 GCA_964652155.1 uncultured Planctomycetaceae bacterium
GCAGCAAGGTTCGTTGTCTCACCGGGATCGATCGACGTGTCGTAGAGCTCCCACTGTCCGGTGCGCGGGCCGGTCGACGTGATGTTGCCGTCTTCGGTGGCAGCGCCATAGGCACGCACCAGTTTCCAATTGCCTTGCCGCACCGCTTCATTTCCCATGCGTTCCCAGCAGAGCACGCGGTCGGATGGAATGTTTCCGGCACCGCGTAGCACCGGCAGCAAGCTAACGCCCTCGCCCGGCAATACCGAGTGCTCGCCCGACTTTTTCGGGTGTTGGGTGCGGGCGGCGTCGAGGCACGTGGCGTGGATATCAATGACGTGACCAACGTCGGCGACGATCCGGCCGCTTTGTTGCGAAGGAATCCCCTGCGGCCAATGGGCGATCAGCGGCGAGGCGATGCCGCCATCGTTGACCGATACCTTGAAGCGACGAAACGGCGTGTTGCTCACCTGGCCCCACAACGGTCCGCGCACGGTGTCCGAACCGTTATCGCTGAGAAACAAGATCAGCGTGTTGTCGAACTGACCTCGCTCGCGCAGCCGTTGCACAACCCGTGCGAGGTTCTGATCGACTCGATCGATCATCGCCGCGTAGGTTCGCATCCAACGGTCGCGAGTCTCCTGCTTCGCTTGTTGGGCGTCGAGCGTGACCGTGTCATCCAACTGCGGCAACTCGGCCGTATCTGGCACGAGACCAAGTTGCTTCAATCGCTCGAACCGCCGTTGACGAATCGCGGCGGGACCATCGCGGTACGTCTCGGCATACTTGGCAATGTCAGACTCGTGTGCCTGGATTGGCCAGTGCGGCGCGGTGAACGCCAGATATCCGAACCACGGTCGCGATGGATCGGCGGCATCGATGAATTGCAAAGCGTGGTCGGTGAATGTATCGGTCGAATAGAAATCGTTGGGCAGTTTGTCGACTTGTTTGCCATGGAGCGCGAACCGCGTGATGGGCCCTTGCTTCTGCCACGAGCGATAGCCCGTAAACTGCTCACATGCGCCGCCGATCAACGCGAAGCTGCGCTCAAAGCCCCGGGCGTGAGGCCAATTCTCGGGTGCTTGCCCCAGATGCCATTTGCCGGCCATAAACGTTTGATAACCGGCCGACCGCAGGACTTCCGGCAGCGTGACGATACCGTGGGCCTTCAAACCGAGATAGGCGGGCGAGCCGACGCGCTTCCAGAACTCGTTGTTCGAGCCGATTTCGTTCATGTCGCCGACGCCCGCTTGATGCGGATAGAGCCCGGTCATGAGCGACGCGCGTGTCGGACAGCATTGAGCACAGTTGTAGAACCGCGCCAAACGCACGCCGTTGCTCGCCAGAGCGTCAAGCGTCGGCGTTTGAATCTCGCCGCCATAACAGCCCAGGTCGGAGTAGCCCATGTCGTCGACCATCACGAGCAGAATGTTGGGCCGCTCGTCGGCTGCCGCATTCACGACATGAACTCCTAGAAGAAGTCCTACAAAGACATGCACCAATCGCTTCATATCATCCTCATCTATTGATGGTCGCTTTCGCTTCCCATGTTTCGTTGACTCTTAAAATCTCGCCCAAGGAGGTTTGCTGGGCGAGCGCGAAGTTATCTCACTACTCCAACCCTGGCGCCCGTAGCTCCCTGAGCGTCAAGCCACTCAGCGGAACGTCGGGATGCAAGCCCATGACGCGTTTGTTGCCATCGCCGCCGCCACTGCCAGGAGCGCGGAAGACCGCTTGCCAGTTGATCGCGAAAGCGGGAGCCTGCTGCTTCAGTTGCTCGGCGCGGGCATAGTTGGCTTCGACCTTAGCCTTGGCGCTGGCATCTTTGCCTTGGCTGGATTCAAGCTTTTGCATCCAAGTGCGAGTGTCGATGACGAGTTGGGCGTAGTCGAGTCCGTATTGGATGAAGTGCAGACGACGGCGATATTTATCGTCGGCGGTGGCGAGTCTCTTGGCGGCCGCATCGAGATGACTTTGTGCCTGTGCGAACAGCGCGGGCGCGTACTTCTTCGGTAAATCAAAGGCTCGGTGGCGGCTCGGCTCCTCGGCTACGAACTCCATCCGCGCACACTCCAAGAGCTGCCAATACGCCTTCACATCTGCCGCGGCGGGACCGAAGCCACGTTCGTAATAGTCAGCCATCAGCGCGGCGACATCGGCCTGCGGATTCCACGCCAGCTGCGCCAACGCATAATAGTGCGGCCCCTGATTGGCCCAGTGTTGCCAGAACAAGTCGAAGTAAAGTCCAAGACAATGCGTCTCGGCGGCGAAACGAAAATCCTCGCCCGCCTGCGTCAACGCCACATCGGGCATGCCCCAACTCAGACCGGCCGGACTACCGAGATTCGGCCGCCACATGAGGTGTTTCGTCACCTTAGCCCAGCCGGCGTGCTGTGACATCGAGAGCTTGCGCTCGGCCGGCGAGCGTAGGTGGAAATTCGCCACGCTGGAGATGATCACGTTGTCGTCGGGTTTGACACCGATGGGCGGATTGCGGGCCAAGCCATACGCATTGAGCTGCACGAACAACTCGCGGTCGGGAAAGCGCTCCTTCAGCAGCCGCGCGAGCGTGTTGGCAAAGCGCACATCGCGATCTGTCTGCGACACGCCTTGATACTTTACGCCGCCGCCAAAGTTCCATTCCACTTTTTCGCCATCGGGATGATCCCAGGCAAGGCAGTTCGCGCAGGTACAATGGCCGCTGGTGTAGCCGTCGTTGGGCGAGACGTTGACGACACGCAGCAGCGGATCGGCGCGGACCGTGACCGAGATGTCCGCTAGCCACTGCTGCCACACCAACGGGTTCGAGGCGCAGAGCTTTGTGTTGCTCTCGCGTGGCTTCACCGCCTTGCGACTGCCGTCCGGCGCGGCGGCGAAATAGTCGGGGTGCGTCCCGCCATACTTCTGCCACCAATCGCCGAAACCATGCCCGCCGGTCATGTCCATGGAATCGAGCTGCACCCGCTGAAATCGGGCCCAGAGTTCCTCGGCACTCTCCTTGTTGTCGCCCAGCGAAGTCCGCACCAACATGCCGCCGCGCGCCCGAATCGTCGGATGATAACGCTGCTCCATCGGCGCGATGGCGATCTGCTCGCACTTGATGACATCCTCTTCACCCGGCCACAGCCAGCGGACGCCGAGTTGCTCTTGAATGAACGAATACACCGCGTTCGCCGTACCGTATTCCTGCTGGATGCCGGTCTTCATCACGAGCCGTCCCTTGGCCTCCATATGCGCCGGATTCCATCGATCCCGTCCCGCGATGACGAGATGCTGTTCGCTCGCCACGATGAGCGTTTCTTCAGGGTGTTTGAAATCAAAATCCGTCTTCGGAAACGACGTCTTCACCACCGGCTGTACGCCGATCCAGATGGCCCGCTCCGGCGTTGGATGAGGCTCGCCATCCAGCACCGCCGGCTTCTGCCCGCTGATCTTCTCGATGTATTCAGCAAGCGTCACCGCTGCATCGCGAGTGCGTGGCGGCGCGTCTTTGTAAACAACGATCGGCGCAGGGGGTGTCTTCTTGCCGACGAGTATGAGTTCGACGGCGCGCAGGTCAGCCGCCCAGGTGAAAAAGGCGACGCAGAGAAGGAAGTGTCGTGCATTCATGGGTTGTTACGAACGGGAAGGTTGAGTGTGGTGTTGCGTTCAGGGAGCAGGCCGCAACTGACTGACAACACCGTGCAAGTGCGAGCCGGTGCTCACCAGTTTTCCGGCCCGCACGTCCTCTTCGCGAAACACGGCCAGCAACACGGAGCCGACGCCTTTTTTGCCCTCGCGGTTCTCGGTGTAACGCTGATGGTCGTAAATGACACGGATCGTCCCGTCGGCGGCGATCGTGCCATCGGGGTAGGATGACTCGCGTTCATCGAGCAGCAAGCCGCCCGTCCACGTGCCGCTGTCATCATCGGAAACGAACGCCGTCAGGCGGGATCGGCTGCCATCCGGCGCATCGTTACGAACCAACAGCAGGGTGCCCGAGGGGAGTCGGCGGAGGAAAAATCGCTTGCTAGAAAACCTGCCGCCTTTGAGTAGAATGTCGCCCTCGCTCCAGGTGCGGCCTCGGTCCTTCGAGAGGCTGTGGGCAATGCCGCCGGTGTTGCGTAGAAGCATCCACAGGCTGCCGTCGCGCCGCTCAACGAGCATATGCTCGTCGACGCGTGTGCCTGGGATGCGAACTTGGCCGATGCGCTCGAACGTTTTACCACTGTCAGTGGAGGCGACGACATTCGAGCCACGTTCCTCGCCCAAATCATGCGCGAGTCCGGCGTTCGTGTAAGGTGCGATCTCTTTTTCGTCGAAGGTGATGATCGGCACGTTGGTATTGTCGCGCCAGTAGCCAACCGGCAACAGCCATGTGCCGTTTTTCAAGACGGTGGGTTTGTTGAGCATCACGCCGTTGCTGATGCGGCGCGGCGCCCACCACGTCGGGTTTTCGAGACCGGCGTCAGCCGTCGTCATCGACCACACACCCATGCGACCGTCCTGCAAGCCGGCGCTCTGCGCCCAGAAGAACCACAGCCTCCCAACGGGGTCGATCCACAGGCACGGATCATAGGTATGGCAGAGTCGCGGGGCCTGCAGCACTAGCTTTTCTGTCCACGTCGCACCATCGTCGCCGCTGGTGGCCAGCACGACATAACTCGACGGACTCTCGACGCCGCGTTTGCTCTTACTCGCGTACCATGCCGCCCACAACCGCCCCTGCGTCGCGCGCTCGATCGCGGGCACGCCCTGAGAACCGCGCGCACTCATGAAATGCTCAGGGCCGATACTCGTGATGACGCGCGCAGGCTGCAAGGCAAGGTCTGGCAAGGACTGCGCGGAGATTTGTTGAGCCTGCAGAGGAATAGTGTGGAGTGTCGCCAGCGCCGCGAGCATCAGGATCGCGTTAAGTGACAGGGCGTGTATGATGCGATTCACGGTGCTTTCAATCTTGCTTGGGGGAGCAGATGTCCTACGCAGAGCGTCGCGACTAACAAATCGTCGCTACCGACTGTGGAACTCACACGGGACGTTCCGGCGGTACGCGACTTCTGGATTGCTGGAAGCAAGCCGGCGAAGTCGCGCATCATACGATTCCTATCATCCTCAATCGCTATTAATCGTCACCGTGGCTTACGTTTCATCGATTCTGGAAACGGTGCCCAGGGCGAACCCTGGGGCGAGCGTTCTTCCTTTGCCGATCCGCTCCAACCGCGGTGCAGTGGAATGCTGTTGCCGCCGGTCTCGGCCAGTAGCTCGAAAAGCCGCTTATCCATCGCCAGGGCTCGATCGCGGTGAGCTGAATCGGGATAAAGATTCCGCAGCTCGTGCGGGTCCGTTTGCAGATCGTACAGTTCATGTACGTCCCACAGTCCGTAGGCGCGCACGAACTTCCAGCGTGGCGTAATCAGCGCGTGCAACGTTGGCGTCGAGGGGGCCCAGCGTTCCCAGAAGTATTCGTAGAGCAACTCTTGTCGCCACTTCTCGACGCGTTCGCCACGAGCCAACGGCAGCAGGCTGCGACCGTGAATCCGTTCGGGGGGCTTCAATCCGGCAGCATCGAGAATCGTCGGGGCGATGTCGATATTGGCTGCTATCTCTGACACCACTCGTCCCTGGGGAAACAGCTGAGGGCAATGCATCAACAGCGGCACGCGAATCGACGCTTCGTAGGCCGTGCGTTTGTCGATCAACCCGTGTTCGCCCCACAAATGTCCGTTGTCGCCCATGTAGATCACGAGCGTCGACTCCATTTGACCGGACTCTCGGAGCCAAGCGAGCAGTCGCTGCATACTCTCGTCCACCGCCAGCAACGTCTCGCAATACAGACGATAGGTGCCATCGATGTTTCCAAGGCGACCATGATAGGCGTGCTCGACGCCGTGCCACGAGTTGCGTTGATTACGCGCCCACATCGGCCGCAGTTCGTCGAGCGGCGTGCCTTGTGTGCTGGGAAACGGCTTGACGTCGGCGTTCGCATAGCGCCCCTGGTGCCGCACGGCTGGAATGAAATCGCCATGCGCCGCTTTGTGCGACAGATAGAGCATCCACGGTCTGGCGTCAGTCCCACGAGGTCGTTCGCGCAGCCACCGTAAGGCGTAGTCGGTCAGTTCGTCGGTGATGTAGCCGGTCTGCGGCACTCGCTGGCCGTTGACGTTCAGCAGCGACTTACGTCCGCCGGGTAAGTCGGGCAGATAATTTCCTTGTCCGGTAAAGCTGACCCAATGGTTCCAACCTCGTCGCGGCTCGTCGCTGTCGTGTCCCATGTGCCACTTGCCGATGAATGCCGTTTCATAGCCGCCGCGTTGCAAGTATTCGCTAAAGAACTCGAGCTGATCGGAAAGGTCGCTTTGGTTGTCGACGACTCGATGCGTATGGGCATACAATCCCGTGAGAATCGACGCGCGGCTGGGCGAACAGAGCGCCGTCGTGACGAACGCATTGACGAACCGCACTCCACGTGCCGCCAGCGAATCGAGCGCCGGAGTCTTCAGAAACGGATGCCCGGCACAACTCATCGCATCGTGCCGCTGATCGTCGACGAGGATGAAGATCATGTTCCGCGGCCGTTCGGCGGCGGTGACGAACGACAACAGGCTCAGCCACACGCCGAGGTTCCAGGCTATACCGCGTAACCGGTTCATCACGGAGCCTTCTTTCGGATCGTCGACGGCGTGGCGATGAAACTCGGGTCGTCGTGCTTGCCGTACTTTGAGCGGCGGTCACGTTCGTGCAAGTCAGTGTTCGCAAAGGTGCCCTCACGAACCGGTTGATGTGCTTGTGTCGCCAGCGCGACCAGCCGGGCGAGCGTTTCTGGTTGATCTGCCGCGATATTCTTGGCTTCGCTGGGATCGGTCGCGAGATCGTACAACTCCCAACTGTCGGACTTGGCTGGCTTCACCGCGCGCCACGTTCCCTGCCGAATCGCGGTCCAGCCGTTGATCTCCCAATACAAGTAGTCATGCTTGACTTGTTCGCGACCAGACGCCTTATCGCCGAGCAAGGTCGGCACGATCGACAGGCCGTCGACGTCTGCGGGAGCTTTCGCGCCGCACACTTCGGCAATCGTCGGCAACACGTCAGGAAAGTAACTCAGCAGATCGCTCTGCGAGTTCGCGGCAATCCGTCCCGGCCAGCGCGCGACGAACGGGACTCGCAAGCCCCCTTCGTAAAGGACTCCCTTCTTGCCGCGCCACTCGACACCGGTCGTGGGATGCTTGTTGGCTGAGTGGACCCCGCGCGGATGTTTGTCGGTCACAAAGTAGTCCGCGCCGCCATTGTCGCCGCTGAAGAAGATCAGCGTGTCACGCTCGATTCCCAACTCCTTGACCAGCGCAACGATCTCGCCGACTTGTCGATCGAGCATCGTCACCATCGCGGCGTACCGTCGTGCGTCGGCGGGCCATGATTCATCCTGATAATGCGAAACCGCCGGGTCATTGTCAGGGATCTGAAACGAACCGTGCGGCGGTGTGTACGGAAGGTAGGCGAAGAACGGCTGCTTGCCCTGGGCTTGTTCGCGAATGAATTTCATGGCCGCGTTGTGAATCACGTACTGCGAATAGGTCTTGCCGTTGGCGCTGCCATCGTTGCCGGTCAGCGGTACTTCGACGCTGTTACGCAGCAGGTAGGGCGGATAATAGGTGTGTGCATGCACTTGATCGTAGTAGCCCACAAACAGATCGAACCCGTGCTTCTCGGGAACTCCGGTTGAACCACGCCCGCCACAACCCCACTTGCCGAACCCGCCGGTCGCGTAACCGAGCGGCTTGAGCATCGCCGCGATCGTCGTTTCGTCGGCTCGCAGCGGAGTGCCGCCACCGTTGGCTCGCACCGAGGCATGCCCGCCGTGTTTGCCGGTCAGCAAGCAACAACGTGTCGGCGCACAGACCGACGAACCGGCGAACATGTTCGTGAACCTCATTCCTTCCGCCGCCAACCGATCAAGATTGGGCGTGCGAAGGTTGCGGCCGCCCATGAAGCCCGGTTCGTAGTAGCCGAGTTCGTCCGCCATGATGTAGATGACGTTGGGCTTCTCGGCAGCGTTGACCGTGCTCGTCGATAGGATGAGCATGACGAATGTCATTGCGATCGAAATCAGAATCTTCATCGGTACTACCTTGATGGAAAGAGGAGCCGCGAGTCGACCAAGTTGCTCACGACTTCAACAGACCGGGGAGCGGACCGGTACTATCGCCGAATTTGTCGAGTTTGATTCCTGCGAGCTGTGCGGTCGAGACGAACAGATTCGCCATCGGGGTTTCCCCGCTTAGTTGCACATGTTGGCCACCAGCGATGGCGCCTCGGGCGTGTCCGGCGACAACGCAGGGAATCTCGTGATGATCGTGCTTGCGGCCGTCGCCCATCGCGCTGCCGAGCGTTACGAAACAGTTGTCGAGCAAGGTGCCGTTCCCTTCGCGAATGTCACGCAGTCGAGCGACGAATCGGGCGAACTCGGCGACGGTGAACTCGTCGATCTTTTGGATGTCGGCCTCTTGGCCCGTGCTGTGTGTCAGTTGATGGTGGCCGGACTTGACGCCGAGGTTCTCGTAGGAGCGATTCGTCTGAGAGTTCGCGAACATGAACGTGATGACCCGAGTGGCATCGGTCTGAAATGCGAGCGCCATCAGATCGTACATCAACCGAATGTGGGCGATAAAGTCGGGCGGTTCGTCCGCGGGCCGACGTTCGGCAGGGACGTCGATCGGTTGCAAATTCGCCATTTGACCGATCTGCTTTTCAACCGCGCGGACGCTCTCAAAGTACTCATCGAGCTTGCGCCGGTCATTCAAGCCCAACTCGCGCTGCAATCGTTGGGTGTCGTCGGCGACGAAGTCCAGCACGCTCTGCCGCGAAGCTGAGCGTTGTCGTACACGCTCACCCTCGGCTCCCGGTGCTCCGAACAGACGATCGAACGCGCGGCGGGGATTGATCTCAATGCCGCTAGGCTGCGTGGCGCTGCGCCACGAGATATTCGACATGTAGATGCAACTATAGCCCGAGTCGCAACGGCCTTCTTTGCGACTCGGTTCGGTCCCCAATTCCAACGATGGCAAACGCGTGTGGCTGCCAACTTGTCGGGCGATGAGTTGATCGATCGACTCGCCGAGATAGATATCCTTCCCGCCAGTCTTCTTGGCCTGCAGAGCGGTCAGATACGTCGCTCCTTCACGCGCATGGGCGCCGGGCCCGTCGCCATTGGGCCTCGCTTTGTCATGCGCAAGATTCGAGATGAGCGTGATATGTTCACGCACCTCGGCCAGCGGGGCGTTCGATTTGTTGAACTGAAAGTCCCGACCCGTGCCTTGCGGAGTCCAGAACTCACGCACCATGCCGTTGGGAAAATAGACCCAGGCCACGCGTAGTGGGTGCGAAGCTGACTCAGCACTGCGACCCGACGGCAGCATTGCGTCAAGCAGTGGTAGACCGAGTGCGGCACCTAGGCCGCGTAACATGGTTCGACGGGAAAGTCGTTTCATAAGTGAAAACCCACCTCAAGGAAGCACTATTTGCATTATTTTGTGTCCGACACGGTTTCGCGATCTCCGCGTCCTCTCATTCGAAACGGCCGGCTCAACACGACTTCTCGAATGAGGTCTTGAAAGCGGTGACGAGTCGCGTGAGTTCGCTGCACGATTTCGTCCAGCGCTACACGATCGTAATACTCTACACCACGGCCGAGAGCGAACGTTAGCAGCTTGCTCGACAGGTGCCGGACGAAGTCGGTTTCGCGCCGCGAAAGTATCGCGATGAGCTCTTGGGCCGACTGAAACTTCTCGCCCGAGGGCAAATCGCCGGCCGAATCGATCGGCCGATCCTTGTCCTTCGCGCGCCAACGACCAATGGCGTCGAAGTTCTCGAAGCCGAATCCGATCGCATCCATCGTGCGATGACACGACACACATGTCGGATTCACCCGATGCTGTTCGAGTTGCTCGCGGAGCGAGAGATTGGGCACAGCGGCTTGGGTGCGCTCCAACTCGGGGACGTTCTCCGGCGGCGGTGGCGGCTCTTCGCCCAGGATCGCTTCGAGAATCCAATTGCCGCGCCGCGTGGGTGACGTCCGATTGGGATATGAGGTGAGCATCAACAGACTGCCGTGTGTGAGCACGCCTTGACGACGCGACCCGATCAACGACACTCGCCGAAAGTCTGCTTTCTTGTCGATTCCGTCGATCCCATAGAAGCCAGCCAGTCGACCGTTGAGAAACGAGTAGTCGGCCACGAGCAGGTCAAGCGCCGGACGATTGTCTCGCACCAGCGACTCAACGAACAGCAACGTCTCGCGCCGCAGATCGTCTTTCAGTTCTGTGCTATATTGCGGAAAGATCGTGGCATCGAACGAGCAGCCAGCAAGCTTGCGCAGTTCGAGCCACTGACCGAAGAACGCCTCGATAAACGCGGCACTGCGTGCGTCGGCGAGTAGGCGATCGACTTGTTTCACAAGCACTGCGGGGTCGCTCAATTGCCCCGACTTGGCGAGTGCAAATAGCTCGTCGTCGGGCATGCTGCTCCACAGGAAATACGAGAGCCGCGAGGCCAAGGAGTACGGATCGAGCGGCTCGGCGACTTGCGTGTTCGCCGATCCGATGAGCGAACTAGTCGAGGGCTCGCGGAGCAGGAGAAACCGGGGCGAGACAAGCACGCTTTGCACGGTCAATTCAATTGCGCGCTCGAACGATTCACCAGCACGTGTTTGCTGCTCAAAAAATCCGACGAGCTGCTCCAACTCCGCTTCGCTGACCGGTCGTCGCCAGGCACGGTCGGCAATCGTTCGCAGAATAGTAGTGGCCGCATCGCGCGGTGTCCGTGTGTCGGTGGGGCGAACGGTAACAAACGCATCGTGAGTCGGCGCGAGCTTCGCGTCGCCGATACTGAACGGGCCGCGCACTCGCATCTGTCGCAAGCCGAGCCGCGGCGCCCGTAGCGGTTTCTCCAGATGCGTGGCGATTTGCTCGTCCGTCATCTCGCGCGGAAAACGATGCCGCACGCGCACCGTGTGTTCTCCCGCTTGAGCTGTGAAGCGCAGCGAGTACACCTGATTGATCGCAGTAGTGGCGTTGCCGGGCACGACAGGGACGTGCCCCACTACTCGGTCGTCACACAACAGCGTCGCCTCGATGACCGGCTTGGCATGGGGATCAATCTGAAGCTTCGATTCTTCTTCGAGCCAACGAGCATTGTTGTCGCGATCTTTCTCGTTTGGCTGTTCGACACCCCAGGCGTTAATGACCACTTCATATTCGCCCGGCAGCGGCAGTTCAAACACCGAGTACAACTCCGTTCCTGGCACGAGCTCCTTGCCACGATCGCTGTTGTTGCGCGATGGCACGCCGTTGAATCGCAGGTGTCCGGCTTCGTTGAATGCGTCGAAGATCGGCTGATTCGAGTACGCACGCAGCGCTGCCGTGAGTTGCTCGGCCGCGCTCAAGTATTGTTCCAGTCGCAGCGGCGAAACGCTGAGCACATCGCCGATGTTGTCGAAACCATAACCGACATCGTCGTCGGCAAATTCGTCGGCGAGTTTCATCGAGACGCCAAAGAGATCACGAATCGTGTGGTTGTATTCGGTGCGATTGAGCCGCCGCACGGTGACCCGACCGGGATCGACGGGCTGCGACGGATCGACATATACGAGCGCCTTTTCAAGCCAGAGTGTGACGATGTTGCGCTGCTCGGCATCTGGTCGCGGCTCGCCATCAGGCGGCATCGCACCGGCCTTCAGTTGTTTGACCACCTTGTGCCACACTTTGCGTTCGGCGAGGAGTTGCTCCACGCTACTGAACCGCGCGAGATTGACTGCCCCTTCCGCGTCGCTGTTGTTGTGACACTTGACGCAATGACGCTTCACGAACGGCACTAGATCACGCTGGAACGTCCCGAACGGCAACGGCTCGGCAGACGTGGCGATCGGTAGCCCGAGCGCGCAGCTCACGACGAACACCGCCCAGGACGTGAACGCTTGCTTGGATATTCTTCGTGACGGCTTCATCTGCTGATTCCTGAATCAAAGCGATCACGGGGCCACGAGACCGAACGCACCGTCGCGCAGGCCTTGCGCGCCGCCTTTGATGTCGGGAGGCACGAAGGAGTGAACCTCTTGCCAAGTTTGGCCGCCGTCGGTGCTGCGCTGGATGTTGAAACGCTGCGGGTGGATACTGATGAGCGTTCCTTTGTCGCGGGCAATCACTTGTCCTTCAGGGACGGTTGCGGGGAGATCACGCCACGTCATGCCATCTACGCTGGCGCGAGACTTTTTGCCGCAGAGCCAGAACTCGCCGTTCACGACACTGAGCGTGGCACGTTGGGTGCCCGTGGCGTGCGGGCCGACCCACGTCTCGCCAGCATCGGCGCTTGTCCACGTGTTCGCGGCCGTTGGGTCGGTCATGACGAGCCGTTTGCCATTGCACTTCATCTTGCCGCGACCGGTGGAGGCATCGAGGCCCTTTGGCGCAAGCCATTTCCAGGTCTGGCCTTGATCATCACTCGCGAAGAGGTGACCGAACTTCGGTCCGGTGTCGCCGCGGTTGTCGCCAAGCGCGAGAAAGCGTTCGCTGGCGTCGCCGCAATACACGGTGCCAATGTGATGCGTGTTCAACTTGCCGCGCGGATCGTCTTTGAACTTGCCCCACAAGGCAAAGGTGGTGAACGTCTTGCCCAGGTCTGCCGTGGCGCTGAAGGTCATATAGCCGCTGGAAACGAACACGCCGTTGCCGCCGGCGAGCCCCCAGGTGAAGCCGGTCATCAAACGCGGGTCCCCTTTGCCTTCTGGCAGCTTCGTTGCCCCGCTGGTGAGGTGCCGCCAGTTCACCGCATCGTCGGAAGCGAGATAGATCGTCGGCCCGCCCCAGGCCACCGGCACGGCGAAGACGCCATTTGTGTAGGCGACGGAACTCGTAGCCCACGGGCCGTGATCGGCACCCGGTGCGGCGAAGAACGCCTGCTTCCACGTCTGTCCATCATCTTTCGACACAATGATCCGTGCTCCGTGCCCCACGACGACGAACGTGCCCACCTTCGGGTTCGGGCGGAAGTCGCCACCCAGCGGAATCGAGTCGCGTATCTTCGTGTCCTCGGGCGATTCCTCGGCCGCAAAACTGTTGAAGGGAAGGATGAGGGCCAGAGTAAAGACGATTGATTTCATCACGAGAGAATCAGTCCTTTCAGTGCACCGGTGGAGGTACCGAATGATTTGTCTTCAAAGCCGAGTTGATGCAGCACGCTGACATAGAGATTACACAGTGGCATGCTGCCAGGCGCGAAGGCCAGATGCTGGCCATGTTGGAAGCGGCCTCCTGCGAGCAACACGGGTAAGTCTTTGTTACTGTGACTGTTGCCGCTGCCCAGGTTCGAAGTGACGAGGATCGTGGTGCGGTCGAGCAACGTGGCGTCTCCCTCCCGCGTGTTCTGCAGATTCGTGAGCAGCGTCTTTAACTCGTCGAAGAACGCACGTTCGACTCGCTTGAGCTGCGCGATGTTTCCTTCGTTTTGGCCGTGGTGCGAAAGGTTGTGATAGCCGATATTCACGCCCGGCACGACGACCGTGTCTTGTCGGAAGTAACCAAAGGTGATGACCCGCGTGCTGTCTGTCTTGAACGCCAGATACGTCAGGTCGCAGACGCCGCGCAGGTTGGTGATGATCTCGTCCGGCGCGAACGGCGCGGGCGGTTTGGAGTTCACCTGGGGTTTCGGCTTGTTTATCCAGTCCTCGGACTTCACGAGGCGTTTCTCGGTGGCCCGCACCGACTCGAAGTACTCGGCGAGCTTGTCCTGGTCGCGCTGCGAGAGCCGGGTTTGCAAGTCGCGTGCTTCGTCGAGCACGTGGTCGAGAATACTCTTGCCGCGACCGATTTCGCGGAGGACCTTGGTTTTGTTGGCCGCGCCGTCCTCGGCAAAGAGCTTGGCGAAGGCATCGACAACGCTCTTCTCCGCCGGCACCAGGCTGCCGCCATCGGTCCAGCCAAAGTCATTGGCTCCGGCGCTCAGCGCGAGCGAATCAAAGCGCGTGTGCTGACCAAGAGAGGCGGCGACATATTGGTCGAGCGAGCGACGGTTCCGTTCGGAGGACGGTAGGCCGGTGAAGATGCGCGGCTGTGAGGCGTGACCGCCGCCGACGCCCGGGTGTTCGAGACCGGAGACAATCGTGAAGCGATTACGAAGCTCGGCCAGCGGCGTGAGATACTCAGTGAGTTCGTAGCCAGTTCCGGCTTGTTTCGGCACGAATGAATCGCGGAAGATCCCCAGCGGCAAACAAATGAGCAGCAGTCGGCGAGGTTCTTTGCCCACCTCGGTAGCATGAGCGATACCGCCAAGCGATTCGAGCCAGGGGAGACTGAGCGTAACGCCTGCTCCGCACAAGAAGTTACGGCGCGAGGCGAGGGCGGGGTGAGTGTTCATAATGGCGGTGGACGTGGTTTACGGATTGGTAAAGACAGGGCTCGACACGAGTTCCAGCACGAGCGACTTCATGCCGCTCTTTTTCTCTTGAACGTTGGTCGCGATCGCCTTGAGCGGTTGGCGATCGGCGAACCCCGGCACGCGACCGAGAGCAAACGTGGCGAGTTGGTGCGCTAGATTCAGCGCGACGAAGTCTTCGCGCTGCTTCAACAACTCGCGGAACTCTGAAAAGTTGCCGAATTGGCCGACACCCTCCCATTCATCGGCGGAATCAACGAGCGGCCCGTCAGAGAGTTTCGCACGAGCACCAGGCCGGGCTTCAACGAGAGCTCGGTATTTGCTTCTCCAGCCACCGATGACATCGAAATTCTCCAGCGCGAAACCGTGCGGGTCGATCTTGCGGTGACACGAATTGCAGCTGGCAATGGTGCGATGTTTCGCGAGTTGTTCTTTGATCGTCGTTGCGCCGCGAATGTCGGGCTCGATCACTGGCACATCGGGCGGAGGCGCCGGTGCCGGGGTGCCGAGAAACTTCTCCAGCATCCACGTGCCGCGACTGACCGGCGAAGTCGTGCTGCCGTTCGAGGTCACGGCATGAATGCTGGCTTGGGTCAACAATCCACCACGCACCGTCTTCGATTTATCTAAACTCACGCGACGGAACTCTGGCCCGATCACGCCCTCGATGCCGTAATGCTTGGCAAGCCGCTGATTGAGCATCGCCCAGTCGGAGTCGATGAGATTGACGAGCGGCAGATCGTGCCGAAACATTTCGGCAATGAAATGCTCGGTCTCGGCTCGCATGGCCGCTTCGAGTTCGGCATCGTACTCGGGATAGAGATCGGCGTTCGCCTTCATCAAGCCAACTTCGCGCACGCGCAGCCATTGGCCGGTGAAGTCGGTCACAAATCGCTTCGCCTTCGCGTCGGCCAACATGCGCTCGGCCTGGGCACGTCGCTTGGCCGGGTCGAGCAGCCTGCCATCTGCTGCGGCTTTGAGCAACTCGTCATCCGGCGTCGAACGCCAAAGGAAATACGACATGCGTGACGCGATGGCGAAGGCGTCGGGACCACTGGGGGGCTCTTCGTGATAGAGAAATCGGGGCGAGACGAGCATCGCGGCCAACATGCCACGCAGCGCCTCGTCGGGCGTCATCGTCTTCGCAAACTTCTCGAACAACGCGCAGTACTTCGCCGCCGTCGCGGCATCGATCGGTCTGCGGAAGAGTTTGGGGCCGAGATGCGCGACAATCGCCGCAACTTTCTCGGACGTCGGCTGCGTGGGATCGATGTCGCCGAACAGGGTGCGATGTCCCCGCGGCGGCCAACTGTCGTACAACGGCCCCTCGATGCTAAACGAGCGGATTGCGATGAACGGCCCCGGCTGGTCAATCATCGTGCGACCTTGCGAGTGCGGCGCACCGTCGATCATGCGGAACAGCACTCGATCGCCGGGCTCTAGGTAATACGTCGCCTCGACCTCGCGTGGCTGATCGTCGATGAATGTGAAGACATTCTCCGCCTTCGGCACCGCGCCCACGAAAGGCTTTTCGGCAGTGAACTTCAGCCGCACAGGCTTGCCATCGTTCTTGAGCGCGTGCGCCACGGCTTTCACCTTGCACCAGCCGGCAACTCGGCTCGGATAGCTGAGCGTCGGTTCGCCACTGAAATACTGCTGCACGGTCATCACGGCATCGAGATGTGGTCCATCGGTGGATTTGGGTGGTCGTAGCGTGCCATTCTCGACGACCGGAAAACGATAGCCGTGCGACTCGGGATTCGCCTTCGCCGCCTGTTCCATCTTACGAGTGTTGGCTTTTTCCTGCGGTGTCAGTTTCTCGAAATTAGTCGCCCGGTTGGCGAGATTCTTTTGGGCAATCTCGATCGCGCGGCGATTGCCGTCATGCAGCGTGAAGGTCTTGCTCATCGTCTCGGGCCGGTTCGCAGGCGCGATGGCGCGGGCCAGAATGAAGTCGGCCGCTTTCATGTATTCCTGTATCTGCGCGGCGGAGAGCATGAGCGCCGCGCCATTGTTGTCAAATCCGTGCTCGCGCAGGTCCTCGGGAAAGCCCGATGTGAAGTCGCCATGCACGTCGAAGAGATCGACGATCGTGTTTTGATACTCCACACGGTTGAGCCGCCGCAGCACCACCTCGCCGCCGGTCCCTTTGAGTTCCGCTGCGGCACGCGACAGTTCGTTTTGAATCCAATTGGTAACTTGCTCCACCTCGGCTGGCTTCGGCTGCTTGGCGTCCTTAGGCGGCATCTCGCCGAGCTGCAAATTGTCGAGCACGAGTTGCCAGTTCTCCGCATCGGCGGCGTTCGCGGCAATCTTCAAGGCGTCAACGCGAAAGTCTCCCTTCGGCTTCGTGGGCCCGTGGCAGTCGACGCAGTAGGTCTGAAAGAACGCAGTGACCGCTGGCGCTACGGCGGTTTCAGCAGCATGTGCCGACGACGCAATTAGCAGCGCAAGAAGGCTGATACTTCGGCAAACGAACGAGGCAGTGCATATTCGCTTCATACGAGTTCCTTGATGACACCCTCGGCTTCGCCGCCTTGAAAGTTCTCGGGCACATTGACCCCCAGGACGCCAAACATGGTCTGCCAGAGGTTGCCGAGGCGGACGTCTTTCTTTTCAAGGTGACCCTGGTGTTTGATGCCGAGATTGTGGCCGCCGACGAGCATCGTGGGTAGGTCGGTGTTGTTGTGGGCGTTCACGGTGCCGCCGCTGCTGCCCCAGACGAGCAGCGTGTTGTCGAGCAACGTGCCGTCCCCTTCCTTCACGCTCTTGAGCTTCTCGATGAAGTAGGCCCAGTCTTCCATGTACCAGGTATCGACCGTGGTCAGCCACTTGAGCTTGTCGGGCTCTTCGCCGTGATGCGTCATCTCGTGATAACCGTAGGGGCAGCCTTTGTAGGCGTAACAGTGCGTGCCGTCGTTGAGATCGCGACGGGCATAATAGTTGATGACCCGGGTGCTATCGGTCTGCAGCGCGAGCGTAATGACATCGAACATCAGGCGTTGATATCGGCGGTAGTCGAAGTTGCCCTTGGCTTGCAGTTCGGGGTCGAGCGCCTGCACGTTCTGGCCGAAGTCGATCGCGGCGACTTCGGGCTTCGGCTTATCGAGCCACGCGAGATCGGTGGCGATGTTCTGTTCGACATCGCGAATGGAATTGAAGTACTCGTCGAGCTTCGCCCGATCTTCTTTGCCAAGTCGATTCTGTAAGCGTTTGGCTTCGTCGCGCACGGCATCGAGCACGCTGCCGGTGCGTCCCGCTCCGACCTTTCGTGCGGCGACCTCCTCGGGGCGTTCGGCGCGGAACAGCTTGTCGAAAAGAATGTGCGGGCGATTCTCGGCGGGAATCGGAGTGCCGCCGCGTGTCCAGGCCAGCGTCTTATCAATCGTGCCGCTACCAAATCCGGTGCCGCGATGAACGCCAAGCACGAGGCTGGGGAAACGCGTCGCTTTGCCGATGGCCTCGGCGAGTTCTTGATCAGCTGAGATGCGGAGCTTCGCGTCGGCTTTGTGGGTGGCGGTGCCGGTCAAGAACGTGCGATCGCCGCCGTGGCCGCCAGAGTGCGTTAGCTTCAGGCCGCTGATGAGCGTGAACTCATCACGCAGATGCGAAACAGGCTTCAAGATGGGCGTGGCCTCCCACGCGCGACCGAACGTGGCCGGCGTGTAGTCGCGGCCGTTCACGCCGAGACCCCACATGGTAAACAGCGCACGCTTCGGGCGTTCCGACTCGGTGATGCCGCCCGCGTTGCTCACCGCGCGAGCCAGCGACGACATGCTCTCCAGCCAAGGCAAAGCCAGCGAAACGCCCGCGCCACGGAGCAGCGTGCGGCGAGAAAGAGGACGATGCTTGTTGATGTTCATGGCGACTACTTGGTAAGAAAGGGTTCGGAAGAAACGACAGCTTGAATCAGATCTTGCAGCCGGTGGTCGGACTTCACGGCGCTCTTTGTGATCTGTTCGAGCGTCGTGTTGTCGACATACCCAACCGGGCGACCGAGGGCGTAAGTTAGCAGCTTCTCGCTGAAGGCACGGACGAACTTCTCTTTCTCGGCGAGCAGAGCGGCCTTGTAACCGGCGAGGTCCGAGAACTCGCGACCCGATTTTAGGGCACCGCTGGCATCAATGACGGGCGCCTTCGGTCCGCCAAGCCCCTCGCCATTCTGTCGGTCGCGCCAGGCGCCGATGGCGTCGTAGTTTTCGAGCGCGAGGCCATACGAATCGAGCTTCGCATGACAGCTCGCGCAGTTGGGTTCGCTACGGTGCTTAGCCAGTCGCTCGCGTACCGTGAGTCTCGCTCCCGTGGTGTTGGGCTGAATCTCACCGGCGTTCGGCGGCGGTGGTGGGGGCGGATCGTTGAGCAACTTCTCCAACACCCAAGCCCCGCGGCGCACCGGCAGCGTGCGCGTACCGTCGGAGAGTAACGTCATCAGTCCGGCCATGCCCAACACACCGCCGCGATGATGTTCAGGACGCAGTGCAACTTTCTGAAACGCGTCTCCCTTTACGCCGTCAATGCCATAGTGCCGGGCGAGCCGCTCGTTGACGACGAGGAATTGTGAGTCGAGGAAGTTCGTCACCGGCAGGTTTTCGCTGAGCACCTGCTGGAAGAACGCGAGTGGCTCTTCACGCTCGGCGGACTTCAGCTTCGCGTCGTAGTCCTTGTATTCCTTGGCGGGTTCGACGCTGCCGAACAGTTCCACGTCGAGCCACTGGCCGGCGAAGTTCTCCACGAAGTGGCGGCTCTTGGGATCGGCGAGCATTCGCGCGACCTGAGCCCGCAGCGTGGCGGGTTCTCTCAGCTTGCCCTTGTCCGCGAGTGCGAACAGTTCGTCATCGGGCAGCGAACTCCATAGAAAATACGAAAGGCGGCTGGCGAGTTCGTAGTCGTTCAACGGACGCGTCGCCGATTCGCCGCTGGTGTGCGGCTCTTGCAGAAAGACGAAGCCGGGCGAGACCAGCATCGTTTGCAGCCCAAGACGCAATGCGGCATGGAAGTCGAGTTGATCCTCGCGCATGGCATTGGCGGCGATGTTGACGAGCCGGTCTACCTCCGCGTCTTCGACAGGCCGCCGATACGCTCTCGGTAGCAGCTTCGAGAAAATCGCGCGAAATCCCGCCTCGTCTGGTGATGCCTTGTCATCGAGCCCGAGCGCAAGATGACTCGCCGGGGGCCATTGCTTCGGCAACGGGCCTTCCACTTCAATCTTGTCCAAGAAGAGGCGCGGCGCGGTGGCAGCGTTGTATTGCGGATTCGGCAGCCAACGAGGACCTGTGAAGGCATCCATATCTTTGAGCACCTGCTCGCGATCGACCTTGAGTCGTGCGACTTCGGCATCGTCGCGTGCAGCCGCAGCTCTTGAGAGTTTGCCCTGCACAACCAGCCAGCGCAGGTGGACGGCACCCCATTCGGGGTTGTTGATGCGCAGATTGTTGATGCCGTTCCAAGTCGGAGTAAATGGTTTCTTCTGGTCGGGTTGGCCTGCACGGAGGAAGATCATCGTTTCAGCAATGCCCGGCTTCTCCAGCGTCCCCTGCACGACAATGTCATGTTCACTCTCCAGCGGAGTGCCGGTGGCGTAAGTGAATCGCATGATCACGGGTGTGCCGCGCTCACCGAGCGCGGCGCCGGCATGGACGCGCACTCGGTAATAGCCGTCTTGCGTGACGAGAGCCGTTAGGTCCGGCCGCGGACCATGTGGAACCATGCACCATGGTTTGTCATCCTGTCCGTGACCGCCCCACATCTCGACTCCCGTGGCCATTTTCTCATAGAACGTTGGCCCGAGCGGGATTTGATGCCGGATCGCCTGCGCCACCTCGGTGGTTGCCGCCTCATTGCGATTGAGGTGTCTCTCCGCCTCATACACATAGAGCTTCGAAGTCGGAGGTGCCGCTTGCACCACTTCGCGCGCGATCTCCGCCGTCCATTCGAGATAGCTCGCCATTTGCGTTTGATCGAAGAACAACGCGCTGCTGATGCGGTCGAAGCCTTCCGCCTTGCCGTCGGCCGGCAACTCGCGTTTGAGCTTCTCGACGAAATACGGATCGAGTCGGAACAGATCGCCGACGGTGTTGGCATACTCCTGCCGATTAAGCCGTCGCATCAGAATGCGACCGCCGCTCATGCGAGCCAGCTTCTCGGCCTCCTTGAGCTTCGCTCCCACCCACTCGACCACGGCAAACGCGGCTTGCGGGTCCGGTCGCAGCTCATCTGCGGGAGGCATCTTGCCACCGCTGATCTGATTGATGACCTCATGCCAGTCATCGGCCGTCGTGCCACGCACGAAATCGGTGCCGAGTTGATCGAGACGGAGCCCGGCCTTGGCCTGCTTGGCATCGTGGCACGAGTAGCAATGCCGCTTCAGAAACGGCAGCACTTCGCGTTCATACTCGGGCACCGCCGCGAACGCCGTCGACATTGGCAAGCACGACACGATCGCCAGCAAGCAGCAGGCCCTGTGCAACAATTCTTTCATCGCATGCATCGAGATGATGTTCATTGCTTCCTACTTTGACGACTTCTTGTTGGTTTCGAATTCCGCGAGGGCCTTCTTCAGTTCCTCGGCAGCCGGACCGGTCGAGATGCGAGCGAGCCGGCCGGCCACAAAGCTGTGCCGCTTCACGATCTCAGCGGGAGTGATTGTGGTGATCTTCGCGTCGGGATGATCGGCCCGCACAAGTTCCAGATCGGCGGCATTGACCAGACTCATCGACAGATCGAGCGTCTTGAGTCGGCCTTTCATCGGCAACAAATGCCTGAAGCCCGCCTCGTACGTGATGAATGCTTCATGAAACCCGATATGCTGCACTTTGGGCATGTTCGCGATCGATGCCAGTGCGGCCTGCGTGACATTGCCCATCTCGGCAACCGAAAAGGACTCCAGAGCTGGATGACCTTCAAAGAATTTCACGCCCGCTTCACTCACTTGCGAATGCAACGCAGAGACGGACTTCAGCCCCTTGATCTTGGCAGCTTGCTCCATGCCCGCATCGTTGATTCCCAGCGTCAACTTGATTTCCAAAAGCTTCGAGTCCGACAAAGCATCGAACCCGACACCACTGTAAAGCGGCGACTGCGGATGATTCTTCAAAAATCCGTTGTGATCGAAGCGGATGATTCGCAGTTCCGGCATTCCTTTCAAAGCACGAAGACTCTCGTCGCGCAGCCAAGGTCCGTTGCCGGTGAGCGCCAGCACGCGACCGTTCGAGTCGTAAACGCAACTAAACGACACGGCATTCTTCGTCGTGTCGCGGACTCCCCACGACTTCAGGCCGGCCGTTTCGATCCCGAACTCTTTGAGACGATTAATAACGCCTCCCTTGGCCCAGCCGGGAACCTCGGCCACTTCCACCTCATGCCCCTCGACGGCGATGATCTGCTCGACGATTTTCGCCTCGCTAGAGTGCAACGGAATCTCGAGCGCCCCGGCCCATTGCTGCGTGGCGAGAACTGCGATCAACGCAAACCAAAGCTGCCTGCTCATGGAGTAGCTCCGAGTACTTGGGAAACGGGCGGTCGCAAGTTGGATACAAATGGACCGCCTGTCTTGCACAACCGATAGAAAGACGATACAGTGGCTTAGCCACCGCGTCAACCTCGCAGCAAGACAACACGGTATGGATACATCTCTAGTTCGTAGCCCGGTCTATCAGCAACTCAATCAGCGGTTGCGCAGCGCACTCGCGGCGGAGTATCGCTCGGGCGATCAATTTCTCACCGAGCGCGAAGTCGCCGAAAAGTTTCAAGTCAGCCGCGCGACCGCCAACAAATCATTGGCTAGTCTCGTCTCCGAAGGCTTTCTCGAATTCCGCAAGGGCCTGGGAACGTTCGTGCGTCGCGATGTGATCGACTACGACGTGCGCTCGTTGGTGAGCTTTACCGAGAAGGCTCACGCCGCCGGCAAGAAACCGAGCACGCAACTCATCACGTTCGGCAAACTCACCGCCGCCGAAGTCGACCCCGAGATCGCAGCCGCCTTGGAGCAACCCGGCGATGCTCTGCTCTGGGAAATGGAACGCTTGCGACTCGCCGACGGCGTGCCAGTGATCTGGGAGCATCGCTATGTGGTGCAGCAACATTGTCCGAAGTTGACCAAGTCGCAGGCCGAGGGCTCGTTGTACCGGGCCTGGACCGAAACGCACGGCTTGGTGATCGCCGGCGCCAACGAGATCATTCGCGCCGTTTTGCCCACCAAGAGCGAGGCGAGTCATTTGCGAACCACGCCCCGCACGCCTGTGCTGGAGGTATTGTCCGTGGGCTTCTTGGATAGCAACAAACCGCTGTGGTGGGAACGAACGCTCTATCGCAGCGACCAATATGAATTCCACAGCCGCCTCGGCCCGATCCAGTCGGCCACGCCGGCGCGAGGAAAACTGCGATGACGCTGCGCGAGAAGCCACTCTCGGCGGTTGTCGTCGGCACTGGCTTCATTGGTCCGGTGCATGTCGAAGGACTGCGACGCGCCGGAGTGCATGTGGCTGGTATCGTCGGTTCATCGCCCGACAAATCACAGCTCGCGGCCGAGCAACTTGGCTTGCCGCGCGGCTATGCGACGCTCGACGAGGTACTGGCCGATCCGGCGGTGGACTCGGTGCATCTGGCGACGCCGAATCGATTGCATTTCGCGCAAGCGGCTGCAGTGCTGCGCGTCGGCAAGCATGTGCTGTGTGAAAAGCCGCTGGCGATGACGTCGGCCGAGACGGCCGAGTTGGTGCGGATCGCGGCCGAATCAGCCCGTGCGGCAGGCGTGGCGTACAACATTCGTTTCTATCCGCTGAGTCACGAAGCCGCGGCCCGCGTGGCCGATGGCTCGCTCGGTAATGTTCTGCACGTCACCGGGTCGTACGTGCAAGACTGGCTGTTGTACGACACCGACTTCAACTGGCGCGTGCTGGCCGAAGACGGCGGCGACTTGCGGGCCGTGGCCGATATCGGCACGCACTGGCTCGATCTGGTGCAGTTTATTACCGGCCGCAAGGTCACGGCGGTCTGTGCCGATTTGCGGACCGTGCATGCGACACGGCAGTGTCCCCGCGGCGGCGTCGAAACGTTCTCCGGAAATAGTGCGGCTCCGCGCGAGACCGAGCCGATCGCCGTGACTACCGACGACTGCGGCTGCGTGATGCTCCGTTTCGATAATGGCGCGAACGGGTGCCTCTGGGTCTCACAGACGACGGCCGGTCGGAAGAATTGCCTGCGGTTCGAAATCGCCGGTTCGCAACAGTCCTTTGCCTGGAACAGCGAGGCGCCGAACGAACTCTGGATCGGCCATCGCGACCGAACGAACGAAACACTGATTCGCGATCCTGCTTTGATGAGTGCCTCTGCGCGGGCCGTGACGAACTACCCGGGCGGCCATAACGAAGGTTTCCCCGACACGTTCAAGCAACTGTTTCGGAGTTTCTACGGTTACATTGCGGCCGGTGACTTCACCGCCCCGCCGCCGTTTCCCACGTTCGCCGACGGTCATCGCGAAGTCCTGCTCTGTGAGGCCGTCTTACGCAGTGCCCGCGAAGGCCGGTGGGTAGAGGTAGGCACGTGAGCGAATGGTTTGCCGGAATCGATTTGGGTGGAACGTCAATCGGCGGCTTGGCAGCGACTCGCGATGGTCGTACGCTGGCCGAGGAAACCGTTCCTACGCATTCACACGAGGGGCCGCAGGCGGTTCTGCAACGAATCGGCGACTTGATCGAACGTCTATCGGCCCGTTGCGGCGAGCCACCGAAGTCGATCGGCGTCGGTGTGCCGGGCCTCGTCGATCTCGCGAGCGGCGCGACGAAATTCTTGCCGAACCTGCCGACTCAGTGGCGTGATGTGCCGGTCCGCGACGAGTTAAATCGTCGATTTGGCGTCCCGATCGGAGTACTCAACGATTGCCGGACGGCGACGCTTGGCGAACTGGCCTTCGGCCACGGACGAACCGTTCGTACCTTCGCGCTGTTCGCACTCGGCACGGGCATCGGCGGCGGCGTGGTGATCGACGGTCGCTTGCGCCTCGGGCCGTTGGGGGCTGCGGGAGAATTAGGACATCAGACCATCATCCCCGGCGGGCCCCTGTGCGGCTGCGGTAATCGCGGCTGCTTGGAGGCCGTAGCGAGCGGCCCGGCGATCACCGCGGAAGGGGTGCGACTGCTACTCTCCGGCCAGGCACCGGGTCTTCATGCGCTGGTCGATGGCAATGTGCATCTCGTTTCTCCCCAAACCATTGCCGAAGCCGCGACCGCCGGTGATGCGGGCTCGCGCTCCATCATCGAACGCACGGCGGAGTATCTGGCCGTCGCTGCGGCGAACGTCGTGACCGCGTTGCATCCCGAGATGATCATCGTCGCCGGCGGAGTTGCCGAAATGGGCGAACCCTTACTCGAACCGGTTCGCTGCGGCATTCGTAAACGCGTCCGCATGTTCCCGGCCGACGACGTGCGCGTTGAAAAATCGCAACTCGGCGACGATGCCGGAGTTCGCGGAGCCGTCGCCTTGGCCGTCCAAACGCTTGAGTCTTCGTAGCGCATCGTCCAGATAGCAACCCAACACTTCCTCCACTACTGGAATCTATTTCAGAAAGAACACGCATGAACTACACCTATTATGACGTCGCCAAGATGGTCGATCACTCGCTGTTGAATCCGACACTGACCGTCGACGATTTGGAAGCCGGTTGCCGCCTAGCGGTCGCTTACGATGCCGCGAGCGTCTGCATCATGCCTTACTATCTAAAGCGGTGTGCGGAATTGCTGGCCGGTTCGACGGTCAAGGCGAGCACGACGATCGGCTTTCCGCACGGTGGACACTGCACCGCGACGAAGTTGGCCGAGACGCTTCAGGCCTTGGAAGACGGCGGCCAAGAGCTCGACATGGTCGTCAATATCTCACAGGTGCTCAGCGGTAATTGGGATTACGTGCGGCACGACATCCGAACCGTAACGGAAACAATTCACTCCGCCGGGCAGAAGGTCAAGGTGATCTTCGAGAACAGTTATCTCAAGGACGAGCACAAGATTCGTCTCTGCGTAATTTGCGGCGAACTCGGTGTCGACTGGGTCAAGACCTCGACCGGATACGGTAGCGGTGGCGCGACGATGGAAGACCTGGCCCTGATGCGGAAGCACTCGCCCGCTCACGTGCAAGTAAAGGCCGCCGGCGGCGTACGCGATCTCGATGCGCTGCTGAAGGTCCGCGAGTTGGGTGTGAGCCGCTGCGGCGCGAGTCGCACTAAGGAAATGCTCGACGAGGCCCGGCGACGGTTGAACCTGTCGGCGATCGAAGTCGTGAGCACTTCCGCGATCGCGGGATACTAACTCGGCTCTGCACCGATCGTGTCGGCCCATTTCACAAAGGAGCATCGCATGACGTTACCGACTTTAAGTCGTCGCAATTTTTTGGCTGCTTCGTCGTCGCTGGCGGCCGCCGCATACGCTTGGCCGTCCCCGGCCGCCGCAACCGAAAAGAAGATTCCGGTCGGCGTGCAGCTTTGGACTTTGCGTAAAGAACTGGCCGAAGATCTTGTCGGGACGTTCCGGCAGGTGGCCGCAATCGGTTATCAGGGGGTCGAACTCTGGTTTCAGAAATGGCCCGCTGCCGCCAAGTTAAAAAAGATCGTGGCCGACTGCGGCCTCAAGATCGCGAGCGCCCACGTCAATCTCAAAGACCTGCTCGACGATTTTCCTCGCCTTGTCGATTATCACCGAACGGTCGGTAATCGCACGCTCGTCATTCCGTTTATTCCCAACTATGCCGGACTAACGCAGGACGGTTGGAAGAAGACCATTGACGATATTCGCCACGTGGCCCGCACCGGTCGCGAAGCCGGATTCGAAGTGCTGTACCACAATCATGCGTTCGAGTTCACGACTCGCGTCGGCGACATCGAGGTGTTCGATCAGATTTTCGGTACGATCGACTCGCAATTGCTAGGGGCGGAGATCGACGTCTTCTTCGTGGCGGAGGTGGGCCGCGACCCCGCGGCCTTACTGCGAAAATTCTCCGGACGTCTGAAACGAGTTCATCTCAAGGAAAAGTCGAAGCCGGGCGAGAAGTCGCAGAATACCGAATTGGGGCGCGGCACGATCGACTGGAAGCCGGTCCTCGCAGCCGCCGCCGAGGCGGGCACCCAGTGGTACCTCGTCGAACAAAACTGCGAAGACCGCTCGGCCTTAGAAAGCATCCGAGTCAGCTTCGATTATTTGAGGAGCCTGGGAGTCGCCTAGTCGACGTCGAGGTGCGTTTCCGAGCCGCAAAAGTCGCCATTATCGTCGGCCTTACGATTCTTCGGTCAGATTCGACTTTCTCGTTCGTTATTCATTTATGCACGAAGAAGTCTTGGTCAAAACGCTGCTCGATTCGCGGGTCCGGCTTATTGCTGGCGCATCGGCCGTTTTGCACGACCTGCATCAGGCCGAGGATGTCTTCCAAGAAGTACTCGTGCGGGCCTTGCGCATGCGCGAGAGCTTTCCCGACGAGGCCGGGTTGCTGGCGTGGGCTCGCGTCTCGGCCCGCAATCTGGCGATCGACCAAGTTCGACGGCGCGACCGGCTGGATCGCATTCTCAGCGCGGCGGCGCTGGACGCCGTGGACGCGCAGTTTGAGAAGTCGGCCGATACGGTTTCGTCGCGGATTGAGGCAATGCGGCATTGCGTCGAACGCTTGCCCGAGGAATCGCAGCTAATGCTGCGACTGCGCTATGACGCAGGACACAAGGGAGATGAACTGGCTCGTCTACTGCACCGTAGTGAGGCGGCCATCTACAAAGCTATGTCGCGCCTGCATCAAGCCTTGAAGAAGTGCATCGACGACCGTTTAGCGGCACAGGGGGTCGGATGAAATCGAACTCCCCCGACGACGATCGGCAAGTGCTGTGGGAATCGCTCACGCGTTATTGTGCCGGAGAGTGCTCGGCGACCGAGGCTGCAGAGCTGTCGACCGTTTTGGAAAACGATCCGGCCGCTTGCGAGTTGTTCGTCGAGATTGCGACCCAGAGCGTGCTCCTACGCGACCTGGCTCAGGCCTCTTCCGAGCCGGCGACGATTGTGCCGTCACCTTCGCGACGCAAGCGGACTCTGCTTTGGACGTTTGCTCTGGCCGCGTCTGTCGTGATTGCCTTTGTCGTGGGGCGAAAATGGTCAGTGCCGGAAGGAAATCAACGCGAGATCGGTCGCATCGAATCCGCGTCGGCCGTCGTTCAATTTGCCCGGGACGGCAAGTCGATCGAATTGTCGGTCGGCGATGCTTTCGAGGCTGGGTCGTTAGCAACCGATGCCATGGAGACTGCGGCCTTACGGCTCACAGACGGAACGTTGCTGTCGCTGGGGACCGATACCGAACTAGAACTTGTCGAAGACGGCCGTAAGCGAATCGACTTGAAACGAGGAACGTTCACCGCCGACGTCGTGCCGCAGCCCGTCGGCAAACCGATGCTGATCCACACTCCCACGGCCGAGATCGAAGTCGTTGGGACGGCGTTTTCGCTGGCCGTCGAACCCGAGCGGACGCATCTCGACGTCGACGAAGGCTTGGTCCGGGTGCGACGCTTGGCCGACGATGCAAAGGTCGAAGTGCCCGCCGGTCGCGAGGTTCGCGTGTCGCCCGACGCCGGCGACCCACTCCAACTCGGTGCGAGCACTCGCAGCAACGCTGCTTGGCGCGTCGACTTTTCAGCCGGTGCGCCGCGCGGCTGGGACGCGGGAGAATGGGTTCCCGAGAATGGCTCGCTGCGTGCCGCTCCGACGATTGAAGGTCGTCGCAATCATGCCGTGATCTCGAACAACGCGTGGCGCGATGGCGACCATTCGCTCGCGCGACTCTTCGAGGACTCGGTCGTCCGCGTCACGCTGAGGCGCCATAAGCCAGCCACGCTCGACGTCGTGCTGTCGCTGCGTGAAGCGGACGGACGGTCGTTCGTCGGCAACGCGTTTCTGCGCAATCGGCGTAATTGGAACGAGCTGCCAGTCGGGGAGTGGCGAACGTTGGAGTTTCCGCTTTCCGAGTTCGTGCCAATGCGTGACACGTCTTCGCTGCGCATCGACGGCAAGGCCGTGTTCAAGATCAGCATCACCACGCGGCAAGAGGCCGCGGGCCTGGAAGTGAAGGACATCGAGATCGTGCGACGCCCGTGACGATCGCCCCGCCGATTGCATCCTGCCCTCAAACATTTCTTGTCTTATGAAACAATTCCTGGCAACAACCGTCATCGTCCTTTTGGCGACTTCGTCAAGCGGCGTTGTCGCCGCCGACTCGCCCGGCCCGTTCGAGCGTGACGTCCGGCCGTTTATGAAGGCTCATTGCGTGAAGTGTCACAACGCCGATAAAGAAGAAGGGGGCCTACGGCTCGACACGATCGGACCGATCGACGCCGAAGGCCGACACGGCAACACCTGGCCCGAGATTCAGCGCCGGATCATCGACGCCGAGATGCCACCCAAAGACGCCCCGCAACCGCCCGAACGGGACAAAAATCGGTTCCTCGATTGGGTCGCCGGCGAAATCCAACGGGCTCAACAAACTCACGGCAGCACGGGCGGCAAAGTCGTGCTGCGGCGTTTGAATCGCTCGGAGTATCGCGAGACCTTGCGCGAACTGCTCCATCTGCATCCGGCCATCGACACGGCGCGCGACTTCCCCGACGACGACACGTTCAACGGCTTCGACAACATCGGCTCGGCGCTCAACATTTCGCCCGTGCAATTGCGGGCCTATGTCGAGAACGCCGCCAAGGTACTTCATCTTGCATTCCCGACCGGGGCGGCTCCCCGCAAAGAGTATCTGCATATCGTGGCGATGGATTCGCTTGATTATTACGAGGCCTCCGATAAGGTCCGCAAGTGGACTCGGGAAACCAACGGGAAGGTGATTCCCAAAGCGGAATTGGAAGCGCAGCGGCGTGCCGTCCAAAGCGGCGTGCCCAAAGTCGATCAATCGCGAATCATCACCTTTGGGGTCGTCGGCGAAAGTGAATATCTGCCCGACGGCGTTGTTTTCCCCAACAATGCCCAGGTGCGATGGGCAAGCCGGCCCGCTGGTATCTATCGCTTCCGATTCCATGTAAGAGGAGTCGCCAACAAGCGGGGCGACCTGCCATTGCTGGCGGTCTCGCTCGGAGCGCAACCTCCGCACGTCGAGCAGGCAGTGCTGACCACCGACGTCACCGCCGAGTTCGAAACCTATGAAGTCGAGGCTTATTGTCAGCCGCATTTCAACTCGCTCCGGTTCGAAGTCGCGGCGATGGGAAACAGAAACTTCTACAAGCGGGGCGTCGCCGCTCCGCGGTTGATGGTTCAATGGGTCGAGATCGAAGGCCCGATCGCGAAAGATTGGCCGTCGCAAGCCTGGCACGAGTACTTCGACGGAGTGAGCGACGATGACAGCGGAGCGCGGGCCCTGATCGCGAAGTTCGCCGAGCGAGCCTTCCGCCGCCCGCCCGAGCCCGCACGTCTTGAGCAGTTTTTTGTGTTTTACCGTGCGCGTCGCGCGGCCGGCGACGACTTCCAGACGGCCGTGAAGCTCGTCATGCAGGGAATTCTGTCGTCACCCGAGTTCGTCTTCATGATCGAGGCGAAAACGGATACAGCGGCGAAGCGCGTGCCGCTCGACGATTTTGAACTGGCGACGCGACTGGCCTACTTCCTGTGGAGCGGTCCGCCCGACGAAGAACTGTACGCCGTCGCGAAGTCGGGCACGTTGCGGCAACCCGACGTGCTCAGCGCCCAAACGCGGCGGATGATCGCCCACCCGCGGGCCGTTCGCTTCGCCGAGAACTTCACCGGCCAGTGGCTCAAGCTCCGCACACTCGGGCAGATGACTCCGGATACGAAGAAGTTCGTCGAATGGGAAGACACCCTGCAAGAGTCGATGCGCAAGGAAACCGAATTGTTCTTTCTGCACATCTTGCAGAATGATTTGCCGATCACGCAGTTGATCGACTCTGACTTCGCGATGCTCAACAGCCGTTTGGCATACTTCTACGGCATCGATGGCGTAAAGGGTTACGAGTTCCGACCCGTGGCCTTGAACGGCCACAAACAGCGCGGCGGTCTGTTGGGGCAGGCCAGCATCCAAACGCTCACCTCCGACGGCCTGCGAACGTCGCCGGTCAAGCGTGGGGCGTTCATCTTGGAGAATCTGTTGGGCGCCCCGCCTCCTCCGCCGCCGAACGACGTGCCGCCCGTGAAGGAGACGACCGGCGCCACGCTCCGCGAGCGGATTGCGTCGCACCGCTCGATTCCGGCGTGTGCCAGTTGCCACGTGAAGATGGACCCGCTCGGCTTTGCCTTGGAAAACTTCAACGCCATCGGCAAGTGGCGCGAGAAAGAAGAAGACACCAAGCTGCCGGTCGACCCCAGCGGCGAGTTGGTCGACGGCCGAAAATTCGCGGGCTTTGCCGACTTCAAGCAGTTGCTTTTGTCACGTCGTGACGACGTGGCGCGTTGCCTGGGCGAGAAGCTGTTGCTTTATGCCCTCGGGCGACCGCTTGATTTCGCCGATCGACCAGTCATCGACAACATTGTGCAGAAGACCAAAGCCGATGGCGACAAACTCTCAAGCATGATCTTAGCCATCGTCGGCAGCGAACCTTTCATGACCAAATAGCTTTCCCTCTTCGAAGGATTTCATCCATGCAAAAGTCTTGGCACCTTTCGCGACGTGAAGCGCTGCGTGGCCTCGGCGCTCTCATCGGCCTGCCGTTCTTGGAAGCGATGACGCCCGTTTCGCGCGCCGCCCAACGAGCCATGAAGCCGCCGGTTCGGTTGATGTTCCACTGGCTCGGCACGGCCACGAACATGGACGCGTGGTTTCCGCAAGACGACGGACCGAACTACACGCTGAGCCGAGCGTTGAAACCGCTGGAGCGACATCGCCAGAACTTCACTGCGATCTCGGGCACTCGGAATTTTCCGGAACTCGATTACGGCGGCGGCCGTGAATTCGGCCACAACGGCGCGCTGACGTGGCTCACGTCGCACCGCACGATCACCGGCAGCGGCCCTGCCGACATCAAGACCGACAGCTCGGTCGATCAGATCGCCGCCAAATTTCTGGGAGTCGATACCCGCTTTCCCTCGTTGCAACTCGGCATCTATAAGCCGGGCTTTCACATCCTCTCGTGGTCGGAGTACGGCACGCCGCTGCAAACGGTCGAAGGTCCCGCCAAACTTTTCGCGAATCTCTTCGCTGCCAAGCGCCCGGCCGAAGTCGCGCAGTTCAAACGGAACGCAGAGCTGAATCGCAGCGTCCTCGATCTGGTGACGGAGAGCCGTCACGACCTGCAACGTAAGCTCGGCGTGCGCGATCGCGAAAAGCTCGAACAGTATCTGACGTCGGTCCGCGAACTGGAGGCGGGCATCCTCCGCGACGAAAAGTGGGCAGACGCACCCCCGGCAAAGACGCATGGTAAGCCGCCGGCACCGACGGCGGACAAATCGAAGGCCGAGTGGATGCCGACGATGTACCGTTTGATCGCGCTGGCCTTCGAAGCCGATTTGACGCGCGTCGTCGCCTTGGCCGGCGATGGACCGGGAGGGGAATACGATTTCATTCCCGGTGTGATCGAAGACTGGCATCCGATCAGCCATCACAATCGCAATGCCGAGAAGCTTGAGCAGATGGCCAAGATCAACGAGTGGAGCATGTCGCAACTTGCCGGCTTCCTCGACTTGCTCGACGGCATCAAAGAAGGTGAGAACGGCAGCCTGCTCGACAACTCGCTGATCCTGACTGGCGACTCGATGACCGACGGCCAACACTGGGGCGGCAACTATCCGATGGTGTTGGCGGGCCACGCTGGTGGCCGTTTGAAGCAGGGTCGGCATCTGAAATTCTGCGAGAACCCGCGCTATGGGCAAGACCGTTGGCCACTGGCCCGCGTGCCGACGTCGAATCTCTATCTGACGATGCTGCAAAGTGCTGGCGTGCGGGTCGAGAAGATCGCCGACAGCACCGGACCGCTGGAAGGGTTGGCCTAAACGGAAGCATGCACATGAAAAACATCCTCGCCATCGTCGTATTGCTGTTCGGCGTCATTCCGGCTCGTGCCGAGGCTCCGTTGCCGTCTCCACCCGGCACAACGCTCCGGGTCTATCACATCGGCAACAGCCTCACGCGCAATGTGCCGCTCGATCGACTGAAAATGCTCTTTGCCAGTATCGGAGGCAAATACGACTACGGTCAGCAGCTCGGCCCCGGCTTTCGGTTGGAAATGCATCTCATCAATGCCAAGCCGGGCACGCCGATCGCCCAGATTGGTCGCTACAACCTTGTCGAGCCCTACAGCCAGTACTCCGACGCCTTCAAAAAGTTCACCTTTGACGCCGTCGTCTTGCAGCCGTTTCAGATGCCGCTGGACCTGGAGGCGAAGCTCGACAAACCGCCCTTCTTTACCGTGGGCGATCTTCAGGCGGCGAGTGCCTTGATTGACTATGCGCGCGGTAAAACGAAGCCAGGCAAAGGCCGCTGGGATTTGGAGAATCCCAACACCAATCACGTCGCTTGCGAACGGTTCTACATCTACGCCACTTGGCCCGGGGCTCAAAGCGTCTTGGAGCACCAACCGCAACCGACGTTCGCGTCGTACTACGCTCAGCCTTACACGGACGGCAAGGTCCCGTGTGCCGACTTCTACGCGCAACTCGTGGATCGTCTCAACGAGCGCCACGCCGACCTGTCCGTGCCGGTGCGCATGATTCCGGCCGGCGAAGTGATGGCCGCGCTCGACGAGAAGATTCGCGCCGAAAAGTTGCCAGGAATCGAGGCCTTCTACGCGCGAAATCAGCCGTATTTCGTGAAGTCGCGACGGAACAATCCGAAGCCTTCCCCCTTCGATCCCGATGTGTTCGATCGTAAAGCCGGTGTGCTGAACTTCTATGCCGACGGCGTCCACTTGAACGACCAGCCGCACAACGGCGAAGACTCCGGCACGATCGGCTCGTACGTCGCCGCGTTGACCATCTTCGCGACCCTTTCCGGCAAGAGCCCCATCGGCCTGACGGCGGTGCCCTACGAGCAATTCGACGCTACCGCTGATGCGGCCTTAATTACCGCAATCCAGAAGACCGTCTGGGACGTCGTCGCCGGACACCGTCGTACCGGAGTGTCTCGGCCTGGGACGGCAGATACCCATATCCAATGAACACGACTCTAACCTTCTCCGTTTCTAACCAAGCCATGAAAACACTTACTGCCGTCCTTTTCTGCCTTGCCGCATTGACTACCGCCCCACTCCGTGCCGACCCGACAGCAATCGCTGAAAAGCTCAACGGAAAATGGACGGCCGAGACGGGCACATTCTTCAAGCGGGGCGGCAAACCGCCGCTGGACGCCAAGCTCGTCGAGGAGTTGGCAACTGATCCGAAAGTGACGGCCATTCATTTCGATGCCTGCCCGGTGAGCCTGGAGGTAGCGCAAGCGCTGGCGAAGTCGCAGACGCTGAAGTCGCTCATGATCGTACACACCGACGTGGGCGAACACGCAAAGCTGAAAGAGATCGCAAAAATCCAGACGCTGGAAGTGATCCACGTCGGGTCGTCAACGTTCGGCGACGAAGGCCTGATCGTGCTGTGCGAGCTGAAGAACCTGACCCAACTCCGCCTTCGGCACGTGAGTCGCGATCACGAGCAGCCCATCACGGCCAAGGGACTTAAGGTCGTTGCCGACAAGCTGCCGAACCTGGAAATGTTTCTCATCAACCTGCATCGGATGGAACCGGAAATGATCACTCAACTGGGCCGGCTCCAGAAACTTCGGAGCGTGATGCTCGAGGAAGTCAGCCCATCGTTCGTGGCCGCGGTGAAGAAAGTGATTCCGAATGCACGGATCACCCAGACCAGACTCGTCGCCGAGGACAAGACCGATCCAGCTCCGGCCAAACCGGAAGTGGCAAAGCCCGTTGACGAAGCGGACGGATCGTGCTCCACGCCGGACGAACCCCTTGCGGGAACGGCGGCGGACGAGGCCGTGATTACGAAGTTGCTCGAAGCAATCATCCCCGGTCCGCCGAAGCGCGAGTCGGGTAAAGACGGAGCGAAACTGGTGTGGGAGAAATCTCCGCTGTTTTTCAGGGCTGCACTCTCGAAGGAAACGGGGCGGGTCACAGCGATCAATGCCAACGGCGTGCCGATGACCAATGATCGACTTCGCTTGCTCGCGCAGCTCAAGGAATTACGCGATCTCAACTACGGGCACAGCGGCGAGTGGCACTTCAAGGACATTCCGCTTAGCGACTTCGACGGCTCCGGCTTGGAAGCCCTGGCTGATTCGAAAATTGAATCGCTGCACATCGGCGGATCGCGTTTCGGCAAGCCCGGTGAACATGCCATCGCGAAGATGAAGAATCTACGCCGACTCACACTCCGCCACTTGCCGTTGAGTGAGGAAGGGATGACGACGATCGGCAAGCAACCGGGCCTCCGTGAGTTTGGAATTGGCTTGTCTCACGACATGGGCCGGAACACCAAGCTTGCCACGGTGATTCCTCTCGTCATGGCCAACCCGAACCTTCAACGACTCTTTATCCAAGAAGCGTTCCTGAAGTGGGATAACGGACTATCGACGATCGCGGAGAAAGGCTCGAACCTCGAGAAGATCGAGTTCGGCCGCGGCACGGTCGTCTTTCCTGAAGACATCGATCGCCTCAAGAAAGCCCTGCCGAACGCGGAGATCGTCACAGAGTCCTACGACCGGGCGCTCCACGGTAACAAGTTCTACGAAAGCCGGCTCAAAGCCGTCATGACCAAAGACGAGTTCGCCCGACTCGTGGAGCTGGCCGGGAAATGATGCAGTCGAGCGGATGCGATGAGATGGCGAATACGACCCATGATCGGAGTGCTACGATGCGTTGCTTGATTGCTGTTTGTCTGCTAGCCGTCCCGCTCTCAGCAGCGGAGCCGAAGCGACCGCAACCCAAGTCCGACTCCGCAGAAGCTCAGGAGCTTCACGCTACGGATGCCGCGGTGATGAAACAAGTCGTCGGCTTCGCCGACGTCACGGCGGAACCAAAGCGGGCGGCACGATACGGGGGGGCGGGATTCGAATGGGTGAAAAGCAAGACGCACCGCTTGTTCGTGCATTGCGACGCGCAAGGGCACATCACCGAACTGCGCGGCAACGGCCCGTGGCTGTCGAACGAGGCCCTCGCCGAGGTCGCGAAGTTGCCGGAGTTGCGCCTGATTTACATGGACCATAACATTCCGCCGCCGGAGAGCGATGTACCTCACAGCCAGTTCGACGGCACTGGTTTCTCGGCGTTCAAAAACGGCAAGCTCGAGTGGGTGCTCGTCGGCCATGCACTGACGAACGAAGGGGCACGCGCGCTGGCATCCATTTCCACTCTGAAAAGCATGCACATCGAACATGCCAAGCGAGTCACCGGGGACGGAATTCGTCACTTCGCGGGTCATCCGACGCTAGAGCGATTCGCCTGGGGATGTCCGATTCGCTGGGACGAGGCCGCTTTTTTTGACACCGCCGCCTCGTTGCCGAAGGTGAAGGAACTGGTCTTCAAAGATGCGATCGCCACTTACGACGGCGGACTCTCACGGATTCGGTCGCTGGCCGAACAACTGGAGAAACTTGAGCTACGAAGGACTCTGGCGCTTCCAGCCGATATCGATCGCTTTCGCGCGGATCATCCCCAAGCGGAGGTTATCACCATCCTTCCCGAGCACTTTGCAGAGGCGGCGACCAAGCTGAAGGGGCGCATGTCTCAGGAATTGAATGCGTGGGCTGAAGCCGAACTTGTTCGCCTCAAGAGTTCCCGTTAGAGCGAGCGAGGGTGGTTGTGAAAGCGTTCAAAGGGAAGCTATAGAATAAGGCGGTTCTCAGCGACAGAAAACGGCAACAAGCGGTGAGATCAATGCGAAGTGATTGTAAGCATCCTTACATTCCGTTTCCGTTCGTCTCGTAACGTGAGTCACGACAGCCATGTCCAACGTGAAACCAATCATGAAAACTTTCTTAGCCATTCTGGTCGTGATGGCCTTCGCAGCGACCAACCACGCAGCCGAGACTTTTGTCTCTCCACGCGGAAGTGACACCGCTGCTGGTACCACTGAGTCGACCCCCTTTGCCACGATCGGAAAAGGCGTCTCGGCGCTCAAGGCGGGCGACACCTTGACGATCCTGCCGGGCGAATATTTCGAGTCCGTCGAGATGCGGAAGCTGGCGGGGACGAAGGACGCACCGATCACGATCCGGGCTCAACGCGAAGGCACCGTGCTGTTGCGCGGGGATGTGGAGGTGACGGGTTGGGAAGCGGTGGCGGGACTCGATGGCGTGTTTGCGGTGACGTTTGAAAAGACCGCGCAGGGCGTGGCTGATCCGCGCACATTGAAGCACTACGAACCTGCGGCGACCGCGACGGAGATCAGCACGAAGCCGGGATCTTTCTTCCATGAGGCGAAAACGGGGCGTCTGTTGGTGCGCACGCTCGATTCGCGGCCTCCGAGCGTGCTCATGGTGTCGGTGACGAACAAGAATGGGATCGCTCTGGAAAACTGCGCGCACATCACGATCGAGGGGTTGACCTTTACCGGCTATCAACATGCTGACACCTCGGTCTTGCTCGGCTCGCGCACACGCTGGGGAGTGCTCGTGGGAAAAAGCGACAGCATCGTGCTGCGCCGCTGCACGGCCTATCTCAATGCAGGCGGCCTGTGTTTCACGACCGGCACGGCGAACTCCGTGATCGAGGAATGTTTTGCTTTCGGCAATGCCTCGCGCACGATCGGCATCTCGAATCAGATTCTGGGCTGGGGCGCGCAGGATTGCGTCTTCCGGCGCAATCGCATCGAAGGCTTCAACGGGGCGGCTGGCAGCCAAGACCAGATCACGTTCTACAGCAACGGCGGACACGTGAACCTGCTGGAAAACAACACCGCCATCCGCGCGAGCTTCATGGACAAGGGCGATGCCAGCAACGTGCGCGTGGTGGGAAACATCACCACGGGACCGAAGCCCGATTTCTACCGGCCCGAGGATGCGTCGAACCTGCGAGTTCAATACACCAACCCCTCAAAGCTGGCCGCGCAGTTCGCTGATCCGGTCAAGGGTGACTTCCGCCTGCTGCCTGAGTCGCCACAGCGTGGTAAAGGATTGAATGGCGCTGATCCCGGCCCGAATACCTTCCGCGAGGAAGTCTTCTTCGTCTCGCCAGAGGGCGATGACGGTGCGCCCGGACTCTCGCCCGCGAAGCCGTGGAAATCGCTGAAGCACGCTGCAGCCAAAGCACAACCGGGCGACACGATTTACCTCATGCCCGGTGTGTATGAGGAAGCGCTCGTGCCCGCGCAGTCCGGCACTGCGGAGAAACCGATCCGTTTCGTGCGGCGGGGTGATGGACGCGCGATCCTCGATGGCAAAGGCACGTTGCCCGTGGGCATCGATCTCAGCGGACGCTCGCACATTGCAGTCGAGGGCCTCGTGGTGCGGAACTTCTCGCAGCATGGCGTGAAGGCAGAGAGGGGCGAGCGCATCACGCTTTCGAGTTTACTCATCCGCAGAGTCGGCGGCGATGGCGTGAGCATGACAGGCATCAAGACACTCACGCTGAAGCATTGTTACCTCGGTTCCACCATAGGCGCGGGCTTGCGGCTCGCGCACTGCATCGACGTCACGCTACTCGGCAACAGCTTTGCCGCGCGACTCGTGTGCGATGCGCCGAGTTTGGCCACGTTGTGGTCGGACCGGAACCACTTCGCTCCTGCCGCGGCAAACTCGCCGCTCATCGAATCCGCGGGCGTCGCACACGCGTCCCTCACCGCCTGGCAACGGGCAAGCGCGCTCGACACCCACAGCCTTAGTGGCGACGCCGCCTTTGACGAGAATGGCGGCGGTCTCGCGTTGCGCGACGATTCACCGCTCATTGGACGCGGTCCACTGGCGGCGGCCATTGGACCGTTTTGCCGCCTGAGCGTGGAGCAACCCGTGGCTGTCGAGCAGTCGCGTCTTCACAGCGCCACGCCGACCACGGCGAATCTCGAATGCCGCACGCCTTCGGCGCCGGTGGAGATCACGCTGGAATGGGGAGACACGCCCACGCTTGGTCAAAAGCGCACCGCCCTCGCTGGCGTCGACCACTCGTTCAGCCTCACCGGCTTGCAGCCTGGTGCTACTTATCACGCGCGCTTCACCACTAACGTGCGCGAGACTCGCACCGTCTTTGCCACCGATCGCGACACGCTCCAAGCCACCGGCGATGCCACGCAGGCTGCTGTGATCTCCTTCACCACCCCCTTGAAAGCTGCGTCCGCGCGCACGCTGAATGTCGCCACCGACGGCGATGACCGCCGCGACGGCCTGACGCGCGCGACGGCCTGGCGCACGATCAATCACGCCGCATCGCAGGCTCTGGCTGGCGACACCGTGCTCGTCCACAGCGGCACCTACGACGAAACCGTCATCGTGTGCGGCACCGGCAGCGCCGAAGCGCCGCTTACCTTCCGCACCGCGCCGGGCGCCGTCGTCTGGCTCACCGGCAGCGACCGCCTGCGCTCCACCGCCTTTTTGATCAAAGAGAAGAGCCACGTCGTGCTTGATGGCTTCCGCTTCCGCGATTTCCTCTCCGAGGAATCGAGCCACAAGAGTGTCGTCGTCATCATCGGCGGCTCGCACAACACGGTGCGGCGCTGTTTCTACGATGGACGCGTGCTCAGCGGCTACATGAACGTCTTCCTCGGCATGAACGACAGCCCCGACGCCCTCGTCGAGAACTGCGTGATGATCCTCGGCATGGGCGAGGGCATGAGCCTCGGCACCTGCCCGCGCTCCGTGGTGCGCCACTGCGTCTTTTACAACAACAACATCCGCGCCCTCTCCGTCATGAGCGCCGTCACTGGCTCACAGCACGATCCCGTCAGCGTCACGCACAATCTATTCTGCGCCGTCATCCCGGCCAAAGGCAGCAGCGCCTTCATCCGCACGCGGCAATTGCGCAATCTCGTATCCGATCACAACGCCTACTTCGACCGCATCGCGGAGAGCGAGCGCAGCATCGTCGAGACCATGTTCATCGGCGAAACGAAAGTCGGCCAACGGAAGCCCGGCTCTTACGACAACATGGACTTCACCCTCGCCGCGATCCGCACCGAGACAGGTAATGAAAAGCACTCCCTGTTCGGCAATCCGGGCCTTCCCGTCGTGAAGGAACTCTCCCCGCGCTACGACAAGGACACACCCGCCAACAACGAGCGCACTTGGCAGAACCAATGGATGTCCAACGAACTCCACCAGACGCGCAAGGAGATCCAGCCGCTCGACTTCCACCATTTCATAGCCGCCCCCGACAGCCCGCTCGCGAAAGCCGACGACGGCAAACCCATCGGCCTCGACCCGTCCGCATTTGCACCAAGCGCCCCATGACTACCACATCTCTTCATTCTCTGGTTCAAGTGTTCCGGTCCCAGGCAAGACGAGCAGGTCGCCACGTTCGAGGCTCGACTCGCGGAGGGTGACAGTTTGCCCGGTGGTGGCCGCTGTCTGCGATCTCACTCACCGCCGCCCTTCCCGTCGTTCATCGATGGTCACCACGAAGTGCACTTGTGTGAGGCCGTGCTCCGCAGCGCTCGCGAGGGCCGTTGGGTGGAAGTTGGTGCGTGACTGCTCCGATATTGTTCCGGCTACATTGTTCTCGCAGAATGAGTTACTCGTAGCGCAGCGCTTGAATAGGATCGAGTCGCGAAGCCTCTCAGGCGGGATAAAAGCCGAAGACGATACCGACGAGGCCAGAGACGGTGGCCGAGGCGACAATCGCCACGATCGACACCTGCGTGGGCCAATGAAGCAACACTCTAACTAGTTCGGCACCCGCTCTTCCCAGTCTGATGCCGATCGCGCCGCCGATCAGACACAACCGCACAGCGTCAGGCCCTTGCCAGAAAGAGACTTACGGCGACATTGCCGACGCGATTCTGGGAGCCCCCTCGCGATGGTGCCGATTCCGCGGAAAACCTGGCGGAACTAGAGCTTGAACGTCTCAACGTCGTCGATGCGAAAGCCACGCCGCGAAACATGCAGCGCTCCGATCATGCTGCCGTCGGGAAAAACACTCCCCGAAAACCAATCCGGAAGCTCGCTGGCGGAAACTTGCTCCTCGACGTCGAACAGGAGCGATTGCGAGGAATTGTTGACCGACTTCTCAATGGCACGAAGCGCATCGACTTCGATCCCGAAGATCGGCATGTGCAATTCATCCGGACCAAAGATGTGACGGTGAAAGAATGGACCGTCGATAAGCCAAGGCCACGGCATGCAGCAGGAATCGGAGGTGAACGCATATCGGCGGCCGGCGAGTGCGACGATAGGAAGCGTGTGCGGATGGGTGCGAACCTCTTCGCCGTTGCGGAGTGATTCTCCAGCGACAGAAAAGCCCATACCGATAAGCCACGCTCCGTAGTTGCCCCGTCGGATCCAGTCCTTGGGGTATTCGGCGGTCATATCGTCCGAATCGGCGGTGCTATCCGGATCGACAAATGCGATGAGTGACGGGTCAGCATGCGTGTCATCCACTTCCCGAAGGTACGTGCCGACGACAAAGGACTTCTTCGGTCGAGGCCGGAGACGTTTGGCCCATGCTTCGAGCTGCTGCAGCCCCTGGCTCAGGTCGCCTTTGACCGTACTCGGAGCAGAGCCGTTGGAAATAAGCCCTCCCTTCGCTTCGGCCAATGCGCTCTCTCCGTCGCGTTTCTCAAAGGCGAAGTCCGGGCGCTTTCCGGCATTGGCGCCGTCCGGAAACGACGACTTCACGATGTTTGTGAATCGGACCTTCTCAGCATGTGGGACCGCGTTCTTGTTAAATGCACGCTCGACCAATCCGGGTATGTGATCCCAGTAGCGGTAGCCTCGATCCTTCATAAACAAATACAGGACTGCTTCGCCGATTCGGCCTGAAAGCGCGGTGCGCGCTGCGTCCGTACGTGACAAGATTCCTCCCGGTCGCAAACGAAGGTTCTCGCCATTCCAAACGACGAGATGCCGGTTCTGAAGATAGGTGCCGGCGGCGTAATCGTGCTCCTCCGCGGTCGAACCGCCCCGCGCTAGGGCAGTCTTGGCGACGGCGTGGCAGATATCCCACTCGCGAATCGACAGCTCTGACAGCGCATGGCCGAGCGCCGTCGTGCGGATCGCGGCCGGATCGGGCGGCCAATGGGGCTTGATGATCCGCCGTCGCGGGGCAAGAACGTCGGCTCGATCAACTTCGACGACGGGAAGCGCCGACGCGCCGGTGAGGCGTATAGCGAGGTCGGCGGTAGCGGGGTGACGTCCTGCCATAGGTGTGTTCAAAGGGAGCGTGTTCAGTCAGTTGCAGGCAAGGCGCCGGTCGTATTGAACTCCGCTTCGTCCAGTCGGCGAATCATTTGCAAGGAAGATACGTTTTGTGTTGCCGTTTATCGAGTCGTCATGCGTTTTGCGAATGGCCTGAGTATACGGTTCGCAAGGCGCGGATAAAAACCCGTCCATGATGCACGTCACTTTTGGAGAAGGAGCGGTGCGACGGGTGTGATGGATCGAGCATAGCAACGGCTGCGAATGTCGCCTATCGCGAATCAACGCATATCAACAAGGACCTCTCGAAAGTCCTACGCGAAAACTACTCGACTTTCATGTTAAGTTTCGTTGCAGTTAAACTTGACCGTGTCGGGCCGACGGCCCATCCTTGAATTATGACGACGTCCAAAACAACCCGTCTCGTTGCCGCCACCGTCCGCGAGCGCCTGCAGCGCGGCGGGGAACGATTGTGGCGGCTTGAGGATTTCGCGGACTTGCCGTTTCCGGCCGTGGCACAGACGCTTTCGCGACTGGCGAAAACCGGGGATATCGAGCGACTGAGCAAGGGCGTGTACTACCGCAGTCGCGAGACCGCCTTCGGCAAGAGTCGTCCGAATCCGACGGCGATCCGCAACCTGGCCGCGACGCGGGCGACGTTTTTTCCGGCCGGGCTGACGGCCGCCAATCTGCTCGGGTTCACCACCCAGCAATCGGCACGCGCCGAACTGGCGACTGCGGCCCAAAGTCTCCCGCGAAAACTCGTGGGCGAAGACGCCGTGATCCATACGCGACGACCGGCGGCCTGGACGCGACTGTCGGAGCACGACGCGGCGCTGCTCGATGTTCTCCGCAACGGGGGCCGCGACAGCGAACTCTCTCCCCAGCAGACCGTGAAGCGGACGTTGGCGCTCTGCGCCGAGAAGGGGCGTTTCGAGCGGCTGCTGGCCGTCGCCGCGACGGAGCCGCCCCGGGTCCGTGCGATGCTCGGAGCGATCGGCGAACAGTTGGGTAAGAAGCCGCAGGCGCTGCGCGTACTTCGGGCGTCGCTCAATCCCCTCTCGAAGTTTGATTTTGGCGCGCTGCGGACTTTAGCCTGCGCACGCCTATGGCAAGCCAAGGAGCACCGCCGCGCGTGAAACCTCGCCGCTGCCCTCGGTCTGAATCGTCAAGCATTTCTTGACAGTTGCCCCCCCTTGTAAATCGCCTGCAAACGTCGACTTGTGTTCTGCTTGGTGATCCAGAACATTTCGGCCATCGCCTTCTGCGACGCTCCATCTGTTTTGGACCTCATCGCGGTACAGCGTCCAACCGCTCGACTACCCGTTATTCCACCACGCGAGGAACCGCTCGAAGTAATAGACGACGAAACCGATCACGATACCGGGCACTGACACATACACGGCTTTCTGGTCTTCCAGCAGCTCGGCAAATGTCCGCGGCAGACGTTCGTAGTTCTCGAAAAACCCGTTCACGGAGTACAGCGTCGCACCGACGCCGAAGACCATCATGAGAAACCCGACGACCATGCCGAACTTGTACTGCTTGGCCGTTCGCTCGATCGTCACCGGCTGTTCGATGCGAAGCACCCTCTCCTCTCGTTGTGCCTCGGCCGGCGGCGACTGACGCTCGTCCATCGGCCGCATGATGCAAGGTGCCGTCGCCCGGCGCAAGCGATTCAACCGCAGGCGAGCACGAAAAAAGCCCCGACGGCGGACCGTCGGGGCGAAGAGGCGGACGCACGCCTCGGAAAGAGGAACGGGGCGGTCACCGCGGCCGCGGCACGGTGCAGGCGCAGTCGGTGCGGACGGTGAACTTCCGGTCGGGCAGTTCGATGAAGGCGTTCCATTCCTCCACCAGCTGGGGCGTGATGTTGCGGAAGCTTGGCAGCTTCGCCCAGAGGTGCGACGAATCGTAGTCGCCGACCAGGGCGATGCGGTCACCGGCCCAGCGGCCGGCAATCGCGCTGAGGGGGCACTCGATCGCCTGCCCCTCGCCGACGCCCTTGTGATACCCGTAGTAATCGCCGCCGCCTCCTTCGTCGCTCTTCCGCAGCAACAGCGTGAGCACGGCGCCCTGGGTGTTGGCTGCCCATTCCCAGAGTTTGGCCCCGCCGCCCAGGCACCACGGGCAGACCACTTCCTGTTTGTCGAGGTTCACGAGTTTGAAATACTGACCCATAGAGATAAGGAGAAGAGAAATAGAAAACGGGCGGGAACCGCTCGGCTCCCGCCCGCAGCGGACCGCTCAGTCCACGACCACGTCACAGGTCCGGCCGCAGCGGCGGCAGGTGTCTTGGTCGTTCACCGTCACGACGCGCGCCCAGCAGCAGTCGCTGCAGGCGAGGGGCGGCGTCTCGCGGGTGGTGAGGGACGGGCCGATCTGCAGCGGCAGCGTATCGAAGGTCAAATCCATAGATGAAAGAGGAAAGGAAACAAAAGCGGGACATCGCGCACCCGGGAAAATCATTCGGCCTGAGGCACTTGGCCCATGAACACGACCTCGTCGGCGACGATCTCGGTGCGCCGGTACTTGCTCCCGTCGCGCCGTTCGATGACGGATGTATGCAGGCAGCCTTCGACGTAGAGAGACTTGCCCTTCTTGACGTGCTTGGAACACGCCTCTCCGAATGGGCCCCACACGACAAGGTCGTGGAACTCTGGTGTCACTTGTCGCTCGCCGTTGGCGTCGGTCCATGTGCGGCTGGTGGCTAAACCGAACGTGCAGATGGAATGACCGTTCTTGGTACTCTTGAGTTCTGCATCGCGCGTCGCGTTGCCCAGCAGGATGACCTTGTTCACGTATTTCATAAGGGAAGGGAGAAAGGAAGTAGAAGCGGGCGGGGACCGAATCGGCCCCCGCCCGAAACCGGACGTCCGTTCAGACGGGCGTCGGGGTGCAGTGCTGCAGGCAGCACGCGCACACGTCGAAGTCGTTCACCTCGATCACCGGAGAGCGACAGCAGTCGCTGAGCGGGTGTGGGAACAGACTGTCGCGGATCATCTTGAAGACCCGGGCTTCGTATGCCAGGATCGGATCAGTAATGTTTTCCATAGTGGGAATTGGAAGGGAAATCAGATAAAGCCTGGTTTCTCTTCCGCGTGGTGGAGCGCGGGGCCAGTGCATGGCGGTTGGGGGAAGGAGATAAAAGGTCAGCCGACAAGTCGGCAGACCGGCAGTTCGCCGAGGCCGGCGTGGGGCACGCGGCGGAGGACCTCGACGACATCCGCGGCGATGAGCGCTTCCAAGAGACCCTCGTTCTCGGAATAGGTCTTGGCGACGAACGCCCCGAGGCCGGGATCAACGCCCTCCACAACCATCGAGAGGTACGTGTAGGTGTCGCCCTCCTCGCAAAGCTCAACGGCGATGCCGCCGCTTTTGTACTCGTCGCGCCGGATCGTCAGCGTCCGCACCTTCCCGGCGTGGAAGACGAGGGCCGTACCGCGTTCGCACGTGGCCTGCGACAGCGCGCCGACGGCGTCGCGCAGCAGCAGCGAGTAGTGGCCGACCATGTCCCGGTACTCGTCGTCGCCGCGCCACTCGCGTTCCTCCTCCAGGAGCGAAAGACGGTCCTGATACGTGGCGACGGCCTCACGCACCGCGGCCAAGAGCGACGGTGCCGCGGTGATGAGTCGCGCGGCCTCCCGCGCTTCAGCGTCTTCGGCGACGGTCGGCGCCGCATAGACGTCGGCGAGTCGCCCGCCCTGCGCGTCGCAGATGGCGATGTATTCGCCGTAGAACTCCGCCCTCCACGGGAGGGAAGCCGATGGTGGAAATGGCTGCGAAGCCATAGGAAAAAGGAGAAGAGAATAAAGACGCCCGCGTGCTCGCAGGCGTGGGTGAACCAGCAAGCCCGCAAGCCGCGTCAAGGGAGCGAGCCGTTGTCGGCGTGCAGGTTCGCAAGTCGCACGATCGCTCCCCTACCGATCAAACGGCGGATCGAAGACGCCGCGAACCTCTTGCCGCCGACAGGTAGAGCGACCTTGCACGCATAGGCTGAGGGACTTGCTAGGATCGGTCGTCTGCGAGCAAAAAATCTCCCCACGCTCAAAGCAACGCGGGGGCGGACGGAGCGGCAATGGCGACGCCTTCGGAACGGAAGGCTCGCCACTTGTGCATCGCGCCGCCGCAGAACGCGAACCCTGCAGACGACAAGAAGCGGGACCGCCGCACGCAGGTGACGGCGCTCGGTTCGTCTGCCGCGACAGGGCTACTCGCGCTCGACTTCCCTCCATGCACCATCGGCCCAAACCTTTATATGGCCGTGACTGTCAAGAGGGCGCACCTTAAGTGGTCTCGTTGAG
>CAZZBK010000028.1:0-45781 GCA_964652155.1 uncultured Planctomycetaceae bacterium
GGGGGTGCCCCCATACCCCCGGCGTAGGCCCGAAGAAATCAGGCCGATAACCCATCGGAGAATAAGGACTTACGTCGACTAATAACGTGTTCATCATGCGGACAATCTCGCGCTCGTTGGGCCGCTCCAGACGACCGTATGCACGGCGCCGTCGACCATCGTCATGCGAAGCTCGACGGTCGTTGCAACGCCGCCGTCAGGCACGGCAGCAGGGGGCAGCGCGACGACGACATTTGCTCCGATCGTGTCGACCGTCCAGCCTTGTAGGGTGTCGTGGATCGCGTCGACTACCTCAACCTCTGCGCCGTCATACGCCGGGATGGCCGCGCCGTCCTGATAGACGTACAGCAGCAGGCTCTCTACGTCGGCCTGTGTGTATGGTGTGCCGTTCTCGCCGTGCTCCGTTGATCTTGCTGCGACACGCGCGAGCAACTCAGTTGTCTCTGACTGAGCAAAGCGGCCGCGAATCATTCCGCCGATGATAGTGCTCATTGATCGATCCCCTTGGGCTCGGCTTGTGGCGTTGACTGATCCGGCCTCGACACACGTCGACCAAACCATGCCCGCCTCGGTGACAGGCAACACCGCGTCGCTGACCTCGCCTGTCGGCGCGACCACATGAAACGGCGCGAAGATGTTCGCGGGCGTGAGTAGGTTGAGCATGGTTAGCTGAACGTGGTTGGGCCAAGCGTTTGATTTCCGCCGCTCGTGGTGACGGTGCGCGTTGCGATTATGGTCGATGCGTCAGTGCCATAGATGGTCAGCGTGCCGCTTCCGCTGGCAGGTGCACCCTTCTTAAGCCCGTCGATATTGATGGCCAATCGGAACTGCTCGGTCGTCGTCGTGGGCGTAGCTGTTGGCGGGTAGCTCGCGATGTTGTCGAATGCCGTGCTGGCCAGCGTGGCCGCGTTGGTTGCCTTGACGCCATTTTTGATCGTGGTCGTGTCGCTCGTCAGTGTTGCGGCAGTGGCCGCGATGGCTGCCAGCGTGGCCACTTCCGATGCCGCTAGGCTTGTTTGCAGTGCCGCTGCGGTCGAGGCGAGTTGAGATGGTGTTACCGTGGCCGCTGCCGTAGCAGCGATGGCCGAGAGCGTGGCCGCTTCACTTGCGGCGATCGACGATTGCAGGGCGGCTGCCGTGCTGGCCAGTGCAGAGGCCGATAGGCTTGCAGCGGCGGTCGAGGCGATCGCGGATATGGTGGCCGCCTCACTCGATGCAATCGCGGCGAGTAGTGCGGTTGTGGTGGCGTTGAGGCCGTTGGCGGTTGCCATCGCTGCAGCAGTGCTGGCTAGCTGGCTCGGAGTGACCATAGCAGCCGCCGTACTCGCAATATCGTCGTGGGTGGCCAGGGTGGCTGCCGTGGCTGCAAGGTGAGATGGTGTCACCATCGCTCCGCCCGTTGCCGCGATGCTCGATTGCAAGGCCGCCGATGTGCTGGCCAGTTGGGCCGGGGTGACGAGGCTTGCAGCGGTCGCAGCAATATCGGTATGGGTCGCAAGTGTCGCGGCTGTTGCAGCCAACCCGTTGGCTGTAGCCATCGCGGCAGCCGTAGCTGCAATGTCCGCGTGAGTTGCGAGCGGTGAGCTTGTCGCAGCAATTGCGTTCATCAGTGCTGAATTTGTGGCCGCGAGTCCGTTGGCTGTTGCGAGGGTGGCGGCTGTTGCAGCAAGGTGGGCCGGGGTGAGCATTGCAGCCGCCGTATTCGCAATATCGTCATGGGTGGCCAGGTTTGCGGCCGTGGCTGCAAGGTGAGCTGGCGTCACCATCGCTCCGCCTGTAGCTGCGATGCTGGCCTGGATCGCCGCCGACGTAGCAGCGAGTTGTGCTGGGGTGACCAATGCCCCGGCGGTATTTGCCAGAGCGGTCAGGCTATCGGCATGTGTAGCCGCGAGTCCGGTTGCAGTTGCGAGCGTGGCGGCCGTTGCAGCGAGGCCGTTGGCTGTTGCCATCGCCGCGGCTGTATTTGATAGGCTCGTTTGGATCGCGGCATTAGTCGAGGACAACCCGGTTGATGTTGCGAGGGTGGCAACCGACGAAGCAAGTCCAGCAAGAATATCTGGAATCGGGCGAATGACCTCGGATATAATTGTCACACCCTGTGTTGATGTTCCCATGACTTCGACGCGGGCAAAGTTCATCTCTCCAGCCGTGAGCACCAGCGTAGCACAGCCAAGCGGTTGACCTGTCGTGCTGCCTCCGTTCGTTGGTGCTGCCGTTGTGCCATTTTTCGATAGCAGGAACGTGACCGCATCAAGATTGAACGTCGTCGGCGTGCCGCTGGCGTTCTCTACGACGAGTACGGCTGCTGTGTATTGCTGATTGAGTGTTGGCATGTTTATCCTGCTCTTGCTAGTCGGTGTCTGCGAATCATCTGGCCCGCGTGATTGTTTGCTGATGGAGCCGCACCGGCGTTTTGTGCAACCGTGGTTCCGCTACCCTCGCTGAATAGCCAGCGGCCGATCTGATTTGTTTCGACCTCACCAGCACCGTAGAGCGTTGTTTGATCACCCGCACTGAGCACCGTTGAGTATGTCCGCATCTGGCTAATCGTGATCGCGGAGTTTACGTTGCTGACGTTCTCGCCACCGACGTAAAGGCTGCCGCTGTTGTTTCCTATCGTTGCCGTTGCAACCGTTCCGATGTACGAGTCGTCAACATAAAGAGCAACGCCAGAGCCGTTGTACGTCCACAGATAAAAATGCCAGTTTGCATCTGGAATCACGTAAATATCTGCGATGCCAGGGGCAGGCGAGTACCATTCAGATGATCCGCTAGTTGCGAATCCATTAATGTAGGCAAAGTCGCTGCCAGTGTGCGCCCCATCATCCTTCGATAAAAAGTAAACCGCGTCCTCTTGTGTATCCAATCGAATCCAATAGCACCATGTCCAGGCCGACTGATCGCCGAGATTAATCGGCGTTCCGGCGGGTGCGATGCCAACGGTTCCGGCAACACCATCAAGCTGCACCGCGTTCCAGCCGTTCGGGCCGCTCACCCACGAATATCCGCCCTCGAAAACAATATCACTAGCCATTCGCTTCGCCCTCCGCCACTTCCTCGACCGTGCAACCGAGCGATCTCCAATAGACCACGCTGTAGACAGGTGGCAAGCGTGACCACGAACCATCGAGCATGATTCGCTCGACGTTCTTTGATTCTTCGCTTTCCGCTCGGCAGTAGAAAGCACCGGCAAAGTGTGTTACTCGATAGTATTTCACTTGCCCACCCATCGCTTGTTTAGCTCAATGCTCAGCACCTTTTGCCCGATGCCCAGTGCGTCCATGATGGCCTGCAATCGTGCCGTCCGCTCGCTCTTAGCGGCGTGCGTAGTGACAATCTCGAACATCTGCCCATTCTTGGCCTCGACGGTCATTTTGAATGCGAATCGTGTGTCTTTTCGTTTCATCGCGTCACCTCTGACCAATGTTTAGCTTCACCTGGTTTCCGCGTATCGTATCCGACGATCTTGCCGCGGCATTCGCACACCCAATATCCAACGTAGCTCGTTCGTCCTGGCTGTCCGCACGCTCGGCAGTAGTTGCGGTATTGCGTGCTCCCTTCGATTCGTGTTCCGTAGTCCGCTGGCATGCCGGGCGGAGCGTACGGCTTGTGGCTCACGGTACTCGCTCCAATGCCACGATACGTGTACGATTTGTGACGCATGGCCGCACCGTTGCACCTTTATCAAAACGCTCTCCTGATGCCTCCATGCAATGCAGGGCATCGAGTACGCTCGGGGCTTCTATCACACACTTACGCACATGACCACGCTCGGTGACGTAGTTGTCGATGAACTCCCACATGCGGTAGCTCGGCTGCTTGGGGCTGAATCGCTGCACGCCGTAGGCAATCGACGCAACGCTGAGCAGCAGCACGAGCACAATGCACGCGATGCACTCCAATGTCGGCGGTTGCTTGATCGGTCGCATGGTTCGCTCACTTATTGATTCGCATCAGCACGTTGACCACCATCACCGCGAACGTACCAACGAAGCCACCGACAACGGACAGGCCAAGCACCATGAACCGATGCCGATCTCCCGCGGCGTTGAACCACTGAGCGGCAAGGGCCAGAGCCACGCCTATCACGATGCCAGTCAGGACGATCATTGGCAGCACCCACGCAGAGCACGAAGCGGAAACAACGCCACGCGGGCAACACGGGCTGCCGCTCGACGCACGGGCTTGTGCTCACGGACGGCAGAGGCAGCATGACACACCGGGCCACACGAGCAACCGGAGCACGCCGCGTCAGCTTGAGCGGCACAGGCGATAATGGCGACGGCAATCAAAATAGGCTTCATGGTTTACGGTTCCAGAGGATTAAAATCAGAACGGTATTCACTACGGTCAGGCCGACGAGGTACGTGGCCCACTTTGTCACGGTGTCAGCGTGAGTGATAAGCCACAACGCCTCGGCGGATAATTTGAGGTTTGGGAATGTCATACAAGCGGTCGTGTTTGGTGCAGGTCGCGGAGCGACAACTTGATGTCATTGTGGTTCGCGTTCAGCGTGTCGGTGATGCTCTTGACGCTCGTTTCGTATGTCTGGCGTTGCATCTTGCTTTCCTCGCGGTGAGCCTGCAACTCTGAGCGGAACACGCCACGCTCCTCGGCAAGCTCCTTGTGGAACCGCTCTTGCGTTGCCGGTATGCTCTTGGTCAGTAGGTACCAGAGCAACCCTAGCGTTACCGCTGGGGCACCGCCGACTTTGAGCACCTCGACGAACAACCCTTCGGCAATTGACTCACTGGCAACTTGAGCGATGACCCACGGCATTTCCTGTCCCTTCACGCATTAGCGGCACGACCAACAGCCGAGCCGGAACGAACGTCGCCCCGTGCTCGATGAACTCGATTGATTTGCCTCGCTCATCTTCGGCCAGTCCGCGATCGTCACCGCGTCAACATAGCCGCTCGCTCGTTTGTGCTCACGCTCGCCACACCGCATGATGATTGTTGGGTAGCTCGACGCCTCGCCGGTTATCACGTTTACGATCCAGCCAGCGTCACGGAGCTTGACCAGTTCGGGCTTTAGCCGATTGCATGGCGGGCAATGGAACGGGGCTTGATGAACCGTGATCGTCCATTCGTCAACCCTACGTGCCGCCGCTGGCGTAACGGAGGAGGAATCACCAGCGGGCGGCACTTCGGGCGGGCGGGCAGGGGCGTCAGGCTTGCGGGTCACGGCAAGCAACAGGGCAATCGCGGCGAGGGTGAAGAATGTTTTTCGGGTCATGCGGGCACCGTAACGGAACGTAGAGCGAATGCCCAACCAGCCGATTGACGAATGAGGTTCATTGAGTCGAGGCCGAAACCGTATTTGAAGTCACCGGCACCGAAACCCCACTGGCCCCAGCTATTAGCGTAAACCACGTAGAGAGAGCCATCTTTGTACGCTGGCCGACAATAGCAGATCGAGTGACCGGAACGACCGACAACCACGGGATGCTCGTTGAGCAACGCGGAAATAAGCCCATCGACCGTGCGGACGATCGACCATTCGAGCGAGCGGAAATGTTTGGCCGTGGCTTTCCAGTCGTTGGGGAACTTCGTGTAGTAGCCGGTCGCTGGCATAACCGCGTCGCCGTAGTCGGCACGGTTTTCTGGCGTGTCGAGAGGCAATACACCTACACTGGTCATGGACTCAAGCGAGTCGCTAATATTGGCCCCACTGTTCGGGCTTGATCCAATCTGCTTGTACAGGCTGATGGCAGACAACTGCCGAACGTTTTGCTTGCCGAGTTGCTTCCCTTGTACAATTTGATGGGCCTGAACGGTCGCATTCCCAACACATGAACCCTCGTTTGACTGATTCAAGATCCGCGTGATAAGCCGCTCGGCACCGCCGCCATCGGCGTCCATCGCCTTGACCATTTCAGCCCACTGGTTCGGTGGGTAAATCGTCGCGGAGTCCTCGTAGTCCGCAAAGGCACCAGCGGCAATCGGCTTCGGGCCAGTGTCGCCGAACGTGTAGAGGGCCTCGCCACGAAAGTCCACATCAACGAATCGCGGGTCAATGTTCGATAGGTCCATACTAGCCGCCCTTCGCTTTGATGATGGCCATGACCTGATCGGCGGTAACGTCCGTGCTCAACGCTTGCTTGTGCGTCACCTTGCCAGCGGGCGAGCCTATCACAAGTGCCGGGGGCGTGATCCCCTCCAGAGCCTTTTGCCACTTCACGAGCGGCTTGGCCGTGTTGCCGTCGCCATCCTTCGCGTGTACGTCCAGGGCGTAGAGCGTGTGGCCTTTTGCGGTCAGATACTTGTCGGCCTCGCCGGTTCGCAAGTTGGTCAGCATCCGCTGAAATGGTGCCTGTGCCGTCTCGGTTTCGTAGACGATCAGGATTTCCTTCGGGCCAGTTGTCACGCCAATCGACGGCACAACCGCATCGATGATCGGTGAGACGATCGGCACCACCACACCGTTGAAGTGCAGCAGCAACGCGGCAATCAGAGCCAAGGCTATCGGGCGTCGGTCTTGCACGTCACACCTTGGGCTTGAGAATGCCATCAATCCAGGTGAAAAACTTCTCCCGCATCGGCGGCGAGAAGCACAGTACGCCCAGCAAAACCCACGGGGCAAACTTCAACAGCGTTTGCGGGTCCAATCCGGCAGCCGCTCCCTCACCAAATGTGATCTTGCCGCTTTGGATCAGGAAGTAAATCACAGCCGCGATAATTACCCAAATGTTCACGATAACGCCGGTGCTTTCGCTTGGAGGACGAACTTGGAAAAGAGCCGGTCATAAACCTGCTCGACGATCGCCGCGATGGCCACGTTGACCGCAGCCTGCGGGATGAACCACGACCATACCGAATAGTACGGGATCAGCGGGCCAAACTTGGCGTAAAGGGCCTGCACCGCCGCGATAACAAACGCTTTTTTATCGACGCCCACGGCCCCTTGAATCTGCTCAGCCAGCAGCATGACCTGCAAAACAGCGTCGTACAGTAGCCCGATTCGCTGCAAAAATGTGCCACCTTGGGCAGCCGCGATAAGGTCCGCCTGAATTTTGGCCAACTGCGGGGCGAGCGTGTCGAGTAGCTTTGCAATGTCCACTTTGCGTATCCTCCTGTCCTTGGAGAATACCCAAAGCCGCCTCAACCGCAAGAGCGACTACCGCTCACGATGCGTTTTTCCGTGTCACGCCGAGCAGCGAAAGCACCCGCCGTATCCGGTCAACGTCCGGCAACCTTGCGGCAGCCGCTCGGTAGCCCCAGAGAAAATCCACCACGTCGGCCAATGTTTTGCAGCCGAACAACCGCATCTCTCGCACGCTGGCCACGCCGACGCCAGCGTGAATTAGCTCATTGACGCCCGACTCTCGCCACGGCCCAATGTTCCACTCGGGCTCGTGTCCACACTCGATCAGCCGTTGATACGCCTCGGCAATCGTCGCGTCTGCCACGCTCCGGATAAGCCGCAGCCGCATTCGTGGCGACTTGCAAAGCTGCTCGCACGTCTCAATGTCGGCAGCCGCAAAGAGCGACACAGCCCGACTCGATAAGCCAATCTCGCTCAGGAAATGCGGCTTGTCTTTTCGTTGCTCGCTCACCCGCTTGAGATCGTCGATCGCCGCGTGAGCTTCGACCCATTTGCGTTTACCCACCAGCACCAACATTCGTCGACACTCCGGACAATCAACGTCCACATTTAGATCGCCCGCATCGTCCGGCTTGTCGCACAAGTCATCGTCGTCGTCGCTCATGTCCCGTGGCCTCCTATGCCGTTGGGTTATCTCAGAACGGTATTTCCACTGGTGTATCATCCGCCCATCGCCCACGCTCGTATGCCTGCTCTTGAATCACGCGGCGGATTGCTTCCAGTGCCGGACCGGTAACGCCGTCGGGGATATCTCGCCACCATGCACACCGAGCCGCGTCGAGCAATCCTTGCCGATTGAAAAGCCAAGCAATGTTCACCGCACATTCCGTCGAGTCGCGATACGCTTCGTGTTTCACCAGTCCGGTTATCGTAGGCTCGCCCGTCGCCTTAACTCCGCTCACGGGGCAATGGAACGTGTAGCCGCAGAGCGTGTAGCGGTCGAGCCATACACGACGCCGCATGTAGATGCCCGTGCCGGTACACTTGCGACATAAATGCACCGTGTCTTTGGTACAGTCCCAGCACTCTCGGTCGAGGTTCTGTATGTCATATCCATCGGGTTTTGCAAGCCACTTGAGCAAAAACGACTTCGCGTCATAGAACGCATATCGGCACCAGTTCGGCACGCCGCTGTTCCCATGGTGGAGCATCTTCGCAAGGCACGTTATGTCTAACGCATCTTCGGCGTTCATATCGCCGCTCGCAATTCTTCCAGAAGAATGTCGCGGATTTTGCACCACTGATCTGCCGCCGCCCATGCCTCCGCCGACATCGCATGGTTGCTGATTTCCATTACACTCGCCCCCTTCGTCGGTCGCTGCCGGGTGTGTTGAATATGCCGCCACCGATTGCCAGAGCCAGCTTACCCAGCGGCTCGCAAGCATCTCCATCTCGGTGCAATGCCCCGCTCTCGATGCGTGCTGCTCGAATCATCGCCGAGTACCTCGCTATGATCGCGTCGGCCTCATGCTCGCGGTCCTCTGGTGGATCGGCCAACAGCAACGCCTCGTCGGTTGTCGGTTGCGGCAATCCGTGTACAGCCTCGCCGCGTCGATTCACAAATTGGCCTGTCTCGTCACGAGTTGCAAGCCCGCAACACTCTTGACACATTGAGGAGCGATGATTCATCGGCTTGCCACACTGACATATCTTCGCGGCCGTCTTGTTTCCTGGGTTCGGGAAACGGCACTTGAAACACCGGGCCGAGCCGCTCGACTTCTTGCCACCGCAACTGCACTTGCATGACTCCGTGATTCTCTCGCTGCTGACCATCATCTTTTCACGCCATACCGCGACCTTAGCGGGCTTCGTCTCCGCGTAACTATCGACCAAGCTCGCCGGGTGAAAGCTCGTCACCTTGCCAGTCTCGACCACGCGACAACGCACAACCTGCCCGTAAGCCATGATCGGCTCGACCTCTCGGCCGCTCGGCTTGTGCCACTTCGTTTTTACCTTCCGTGATTCTTGAATCATGCTTTGACCTCCGTGATACCTAGACAAATACGCCGACACGTTTCGGCAATCAACAGGGCATCTGCCGTCGCGTGTGTGATCTTCAGGCCGGGGAACAACTGCTGAGCCTTGGCCTTGCTCACATTCTTATCGCCGCGAGTAAGGCACCCCATGAGCTTCTGCCACTTCTGCGGAGTCACGTCGTCATACGGTATCGCCAATCCGACAAGCAATCCCTTGAGAAAGCCGTATGACTCGCCGAACTTGAACGACGATGCAACGCCTTGCTTCGGCATGGAATGCACCCGCTCGATAAGTGCAAACGGTCGCTCGGTAGCACCGATGATGCGTCGAAACTGCTCGCCCGTGTCGTGCTGAGTGTCGCCGTACTTTTCAGCCGCGAGGATTTCACCATCAGCATCGAGCAACGCAATGCCGCCCGATGCACCTGGGTCTATGCCAATGTAATGTGTGCTCATTCGCTTCGCTCCAATTCGTCGGTTAAGTCCAGGCGTGACACCGGTAGTTTATCGCATCTCAATCCTAGCGGCCATTTCGGCACAACGCACGGCATCTCCTATGCTCATGATACCTGACAGGTATAGCTCGCGAGCTGCTCGTTTTATGCCGAGGCGAACCATCCTATCTGGCGATGAGAATGAGGCTATTAACTTTAACGACCTGCGATACATCGCATAGAATTTCACGACTTCACCCCCATCAGCCGCATCGCGGCCAGCAGTTGGCCACGAGTGGAGCACGTAAATCGATCGCCTACATCGTTTTCAACGACCCAAGTATTATCGCAGCCTAGCGACTCAAACACCTCGCACGGTCCAAAATCAAACCACCATGTGCCTCGGTAGTCCACGTCACTACTGATTGGCTTCATCGCCTTAATCCACTCCGCATCGATTGGTGTTTCGTCGTGCTCCGCAGCGTAGGCCATCGCCTGCCGCTTGCACGTCTCGACGCAATCAGCGATAGCCTTGGCTTCTTCCTCGCCCAGATGCTTCTGGATCGCCTGCAACTTTATCACGTCCATCACTTCACCTCGCTTTCATCAACTGGTTCTCGGTAAAGTATTCCTCTCGGCCATGCACGCCTGCCCCAACGATCCGCAGGAATTGTCGCTGCACCGTTCTCAATGCCGGGAGGCTTTCGTGTGGTGTAAGGATTCCGATGCGGCACACCTCACCCCGGCGAAGTTTTGTACCGCGATCGAGCGGGTATAAATCAGCGACATGGCCCAAGTCACCGTCCTCCGATGTATCGTCGTGCGTTGCGTCCCACACGGCACAAGACTCGTCTACATCGCTGGCGATCAGAATCTCGGTATCTGCATCGAGCGTTACGCGAGGCGATCCGCCCCATGACGTTCCTCCGCCCCAGTTATAAACGCCGCGTAACTTGCCTGCTTCCGTGTGAATCGCACGGTCGTATCGAGCACGCGAGCCACGATGCGGCTTGCCTTGCGTGACCAGTGATTCGTCAATCGTGAGATAGCCAATCTCACCACGCTTGATGCAGAGTTCCGATATTACGTCGGTATAGCCGCGATATTCGAGCGGCACAGAAAATGGGTCACCTTGGGTGTAGGGCATCATCAGGCATCGTATGCCTGTGTAGTGCGGAAACTCGATAGAACCAATAATGGAATAATTCATTTGCACAACTCCTCAATAGATTTCAATGCCTCTCGCGGCGACAACTTGACACGCTTAAGTTTATCTAGGATCATTTTCACCTGCTCGACCCTGGCGCACACCTTGATAAGACCGTCATGGTCGGCGTACTTCTTGCCGCACGATGGACACGCAGGGTCACGGTAGTCGCTCATGTGCTCACCTCGCCGACAATCGCCTCGATTTGATCGTCAACGTTGGCGTGCCATCGCGGTGGGTATGTAATCTCGCCGTTCTCGTAATACTCGATTGGAACGTTAGTCTTAACGATGAATCGCATGGCCGGAAACTTTTGTGACAACGATAACGCTGCTCGATTAGCAGTCGCGTAATCAAGATAGATGTATCGCCTCGCACCGTCTCGATCCGCTGTGACGTAATAATATGTGTCGCTCATGTGCTCACCTCGCCTAGCGACTTGTGCTCCAACAAGAACAATCCCGGGCTGGTGCAGGTGGTCGTAGATTTCCGACTTGTATTCCATGTCGTCAAAGAACGTCATAGCTCATCTCCAATAATTTCGTTTAATTCCTCGATCTCAAATCGCACGCCTTGACTGTTGCGTTGAATGAGTCGTTCACGAATGTTATTTAGCTTCTTCGTCAGCCGTTCGTCGCGGGCAATGACAGCGTCTACGTATATGTTCGATGTAACACGTCCGAATTGACGCATGGACATTGTTTCCATAATCTTCTCGGCTGTACTTCTGCTCAGGTCTTTGGCCACAGTGCGACTCCCGTGCTAAGCGATTTCATGTCGTTCAGGTGCCGCGACAGTAGGTCTCCAAGGAAACACTCACTATCGAATGGCGACACCTCCCGTCGAGAGTGATGGTTGTAATTTTGCTGCCGTGGTGATCCAAGCGAGTCACGATGGACTTAACATCCAGGTCGTAGGTGAACGAGACTTCGTGATAATTCCACGGGCGCTCCATGATGATCGCGGATAGGTCACTCACGATTGCACCTCATCATACGTCGCTTTGAATATCGAATCACGGCATGGATAGAATTCGCCTTCCACACCTTTGATAATCCAATCGCCAATCTCTGCTCGCATTTCACCTTCGTACGTTTGAATGTCGATAGCTCGTTTGCTTCTTGGCATTGCGATGCCCTTGATCGAGCCACGACACCATTGCTCTAGTACTTCGAGATTATCCTCACTCAGTTGTTCAGCATCGATTACGACGGGTCGTTTTCGGAATTGTCTCACGGTTGCACCCCCCACAACCATGCGTCAACGACGGCAACACGCTCACGACATTCGTTAGTCGGTGGGTCGTTCAGCGGCTCGGTTGAAAGCGAGCAATATAACCAGCCAACCAACCATGCGATTTCGTTACGAGGTGGTGCCGGTACGTCGTATCGCGGATCAGGTACGTCGTTCTTCGCAGCCGTCGTCGCGTTCGCCGCTCGGAGTAGCTCGTTGTCGTGCTGTAATTCTTCCGTTGCAATCTTGAGCGACTTCAACTCGGCAAGCATGACGTAACAATCGTTCGCGTTGTACTCCGCGTTTTTCAGTTGTACCGCTTGCTTTTCGATCTCCGCCTTCTGCTGCTCAATCGTGTGCTGATTCACCGCGAAGAATTGCCGCTCGTTGTCCAGTGCGGCTTTTGCTGCTGCCGTTTCTTCGGACAGCGATGCGTAGTCGGCCTGCCACTTGCGATTCAACTCCTCGGCTGCACGCAACTCCGATTCGTACTGCTGCACTAGCCGCTTCAGTAGGTCGTAGTCGTGCGGAAGTTCTTGCTTAATCATTCGTTGTGCGGCGTCCCAGTGATCTGCGAATGCCACATCGAGCAACTTCACGTAGTCGCCATTGAACGCCTCGCGGGCAGACCGACTAACGTGGGTATTGTCAATGCGTCTCTTGATGAGGTCCAATTCTTTGCGAGCTTCGTCACGCTCACGAGTCACGTCATCTAACTCACGTTGTAGAATCCAATGCTCACGCAGCGGTTTGGCCATCTCCGCACGCTCGGCTGCAATCGCTTGGTCGAAATACTCCACCCACGTCTCGCGGGATAGTTTCGTGAGATAGTCGTAGACGTTCATCGAAACACGCTGCCCGCCAACGTCCATATAATATTCAGGATAAACGGTCTCGGGGATCGTTTTCAGAAACCGCTCAACCGGCCCCATCGCTGGCTTCTCGCTGGGTTTTGCTGGCTCCGCAACAGGCTTGGATTGACCCATCAACATGCCAGGGCTAGTGTAGTCTATCTTAGAACCATAGTAAAAGTAAAAGTCGCTACGCCATTTTTCGTAGTGGATTAATTGATCGTCCCCCAACAGCTTCTTGCAAGTCGTTGCTGGTTCCTGTTGATCCTTCTCCGCTGGCTCGAAACAATCGGCGATCCAGAGGCATCCGCCTGTTTCTGCTAATTTCAACTGATCGCCTGCGACATAGGCCACGGTCATCACCGCGTCACCATTATGCCACCCTCCCATGCAATCCGCTTTCCGACGCACCTTATCATTTGGCTTAAACATGATTCTCCTCCAACCATTTTTGGGTTACTTCGTATTTCAAGCCGCCAACAAATTCTTGCCCGTGTATCTGCTTCAACTCACACGCTTTCGCCAGGATCGCCGCCGCTCGGTCCTGCGAGATGCCCCACAACGCCGCGAGGATGTATTTGTCGATCAGCCGCGTTTGCGGGTTAGGCGTCATCAGTCACGCTTCCTTTCCGCGTCGTAAAGTATTTCAAGCAACGTCGCCAGTTGTGCCAAACTCGCATCCGTCAATCGCCCCGATGCCTCGGCCAACGCCAAGAACTCACCGCTACAATCCTGCTCGGCCATCCATCGTAGGCGGTCGTAACGTCGAGCCAGCTCGGTCAGCTTGTCGCTCGATTTGCGGATCGCATCGACATACCGTTCACGTTCGCTCATTGCGATTGCCTCGACTGTTGGTCGATCTGATCCCAGTATTCCGCTTCGGCTTGTCGTGCATCCTCGCGCTCCTGGGCCGCAATGCGTTCGTCGTGTTGCAATCTTGCAGCGTATGAATCTGCCTCGCAACCACTACGGTACGCCTCGTGCATCCGATCTTCGTCCATGCGGCTTTCACTAACGCCTCGACGCCACGCATCATAGTAGAAGTCGCCACGCCATTTTTTGTAATCGTCGCTCATCTCAGTCCCTCACGTACAGGTCAAAGAATTCTTTGTGCAACTTCGGATCGTCCCGCAACTGCTCGAGATGCTTCAGTAACTCGGCCACCGGAAACGCTAGATAGCTGTTGTCCTGTGTGCGAGCCAACGCTTCCGCCGCTCGGTCCAACACGCCACGAAGCGAGATTACCATGCCGGACTTACTCATCGGTAGCCTCGTTAATTGTGACGGTTACTTTTTTAATGGTTGCCATCGTGAATTGGGCGGCTGTTTGTCCGGCCTCATCCGCCGTGCAATAAATCCACGGGTGCTTTCCGGAAAGCGGCTTGCCATCGCAGTCGAGTATAACCCAGCGGGTAAGGATAATCGGTTTCATTCGCTCACCTCGTCATCGTAGTAGGCCGCGTCGCCAACGGTCACGTTACCATCGTCCATCGCGGCTATCTCCGCGTCCACGTCGTCGGATAGGTCGATCAACGATTCCATATCAGCCGCCGGAACATTTCGCACAACCGGATCAGGGTCGAACGGTTCATCGCTGAACAGGCCCATCTGCTCTGTGTGCATTGTTTCGGCCTTGCGAAGATTCACACAAGCCGCAGCGTAGTATTCGTCCTTCAACTCGCAGCCGTAGAATCGTCGGCCGAGCTTCAGCGACTCGTAGCCTTCCGATCCGATTCCGGTGAATGGACTGAACACAATCTCGCCGGGGTTGCTGAACAATCGCACGCATCGGTTAATCACCCATAATTGGAGCGGGCAGATATGCTTCGTGTCATCCTCGCCACGTCCCTCTCGCACGTTGAGCGTGTCCGTCTCGTCTCCGTGCCATGTACACTCGGCCCATTCAATCCACTGATTACGGCTCACCTGTTGCTTCGCGTCGATCTTAACTTGGTTCTCGCCAGGAGCACGAAACTTGATGAGGTAATCGCCGAGCGTTCCGCGTTGCTTTGCTCGGTCACTTTCAAGTCCGACGAATTGCAACTCTCTCGACCGCGTGCGAATCGCCTGGGCCTGCGGATTCTTCCGCACAATCCAATCGTATTCGTACACGAGGCCAGCACGCTCACCGAGCTTGATAAGCAATCCTCGAAAATCATGCAAGCCGACTTCTCCGCTCCGCTTCAGTCGCGGGATTTGCATACAATGGACAATCACCGCTCGGCCGGGTTTCAGGATGCGTGCAAACTGCTTGAAGAAAAAAGAGAAGTGCAGCTTCGCCTCGCCTCTAAACTCCTCGCTGTTGCCAATGTCGTTCGGAGAAGAAGTGTAAGCATAGACGGACGGAAAATGGCGGCGAGAAAACTGAGAAGTCAATACACTTCTCAGGCATCTCGCCCATCCTTTCAATGCAATCGCCGTGGTGAATATCCCACCGCTGATTTGGTTTAAGAACTGACATGGAAATCTCCAATAAATTCACGGTTGATGTTTTCTGAACTATGGACCCAATAATGGCATCGCTCGCAAAGTAAAACCAAGTTGCTCAATTCGGCACGTAACTCCCTTGCTGAAAAAGATACTATGTGATGAATGTCAAACGCATATCGCTGTTTTCCAGAGTTCTTTTTGAGGCAACGCTGGCATGTCGCTAAATCTCGCTTCCAAACTGATTTAACGGCAGACTTCCATTCTGGCGATGAATAAAATGCCTGCCGCTCTGGCGTTACACCGCCCTTCCAGTTTGTTGTTAGAGCACCACGCCTTCCCTTCATGTATGATCCGATTTTTGGATCGTATGGAACTCTGCCTTGGGCGATTGCTATCTCCCTAATTTTTTGCTTTGTCGATTCGGAGTGTCGCTTGCCCTTGAATGCCGATGGCTCGCCCTTCTTTCTCCATGTCGATTCACTGGCAAACCCACGCTTTCGGGTCTCGATTCCAAAATATTTCAACCAACTCCAAACGCTTTTTGAATCACGCCCAACGATTAACGCGATTGCCGTGCAATCAATTCTCTCGACAACGTATTTCTGTATCAGCCACTCTTTTGTTACTGGGCGTTTTTGATCGCCCTGCCATTTGCCGTTGCATTGGCGAGAACAAAACTTACCGGCATTGCCACGCTTAGGCTTGAAATGATTTCCGCATTGCACGCAGATCGCTTGCCTAGTAGATACGCTTCGCGTAGTATTTGAGCACACGATTCGACCTCCACTTAGGTTGATTGTGAGAGCCGCACGAGTGTTAGTAGCATTCGTCGCGGCTCGTTTATTTTAGCGATCTTGCTTTGATTTTGTCTAGGCTATTTTCAAGTTTCAATCAAGCATGTGTCACCTCTAAAAATTCCCTTGAAAACATCGCCTCTTGTTCTGCTGTATCGGCGGCGATTCGATCAGCCTTTTTCAGTACGCTCTCGACCATCGGCTCCTCGATCTCCGTAATCGGGATGTGCACGTGAAGCGGCTTGGTTGATCCGACACGATTCGCACGGGCCACAGCTTGCCAATACTGCTCATATGAATCTTGCAGGCCGCTGAATACCATTCGCGTGGCCTTCTGTAGGTTCAATCCGTAGCCGAGAATCTTCGGTTTGCTGATGAGCGTTTTCGTTTCGCCGCTTTTGAATCGTGCGATCATTTTCATTCGTTCGTCGTGCTTGGTGTCGCCATCCATGCTCTCGCTGCCGACGATAGCCGCGTGGTTCCGATCTTGCTCGTTGTCGTACAGGCACCATGTCAGCGTTGATTCGTCGGGCCACGTGCTTATTAGGCCAGCGATGAACTCCGGCTTGTTGCTTTCAATCCACTTGCCTTTCCATGTGCCCTTGGCCAACTGACCGAGCTTTCCGCGAGTCTTGATTCCACCGCTTCGCGTCGTCACAAGCTGCCCGGTCATTTGTTGGGCGAGTCGCTTCTGCTCGGCGGTCAACTCGACCTCGTGAATCTTAACGTGGATAGGTGGGAGCGAGTCCGTGTTATCCTTCCAGCCGTACACCGCTGGATTGTCCAGAAAGATCGACCAGTGCGATAACGAACGATAGAACGGTCGCAGGGCGTGCCGTCGCAATTCCCATCGCTCGCCAGTCTGGCCACGGTTGACGAAGAATTTTGCCAAAAATGCGTTTTGATTTGGGAACTGGTCGAGGAACACAGCTTGATTGGCAAACTCAATTCGATCGTTAGGGGCAGGCGTTCCAGTTAGCGACAACTTCCAGTCGAGGCCGACGCCAAGATCAATCGCACCTTGCGAATATGTGCCGTATTGCGATCGCAGGCCGCTCGATTCGTCGAGGCACAGCACGCCTAGCTCGCCGCGATTGATATCGTTGCGAAACGCTTCGTAATTCGTAATCCCGATTTTACCGCCACACGTTGCGAGCCACTCATTAAGTTTGCCGCTCGGCACGTACTCGATATTGAGTGTGTCACCGTACCATCGCTGGCATTCGTCGATCGTCTGCTGAATGACCATCAGCGGCGACACGATTAACGATCCTCGCTTCGGTCCAACCGCCTGCGATGCGTGCTTGATGTACTCGAACATCATGATCGTTTTGCCGAGCCCGCATCGTGCGAAGATTCCGAACTTCCGCCGACGTATCGCAAGACCAGCAACACCCGATTGGTAATCGAAGCAGAACGGCGATGGGTCGTACTTTAATCCGCTCGACCGCTTCGGATTCGCACCGATCAGATGAGCGTACTCGTACGGAAACTCGACCTGTCGGCCAGTCACTCGATACTGCGGCAGCGACTTGAGCCGCACGAATTGCCGATAATCGTCGACGCTGTTCGGATTCAGAATGACTTTCATGCTTTGCTCGCTTTCATCTTCCCGGCCTTGCGAAGCGTGACGATCCGATTCCGCAACCAGTTTAGGCTCAGCATTTCAACATCGCTGAGCGGTGGCATGGCCTCGCGAACCATGTCTAGTTCGTGCTCCGTTGGTGCGTCCGTGTGGACGATCTTGTCGCACACCGCAGAGTAGGCGTGTTCGATACTTCCATTAAGTTGTCTCTGGTGCGGAAACCATGCCGAGTCGGAGCGAACCGAAACTGGTATGCCTGTAACTCGCGAGAACTCTTGGACATCGGATGCCGTCATGAAGTTGATCGAAATAGTATATTGTGGCGAGCAGTCTTCCATCGAGAACTCTGGCATTCCCCACCACAACTCTCGCCAGCCTGGCTCGATCTCGAAAAGCGTACTCTGACTATTAATCCTTGATTTGCGTTGCAGTTCTTTCATTGTATTCATCCTAATCGAATTGCTGCGTGAAGTCAGTGCCGCGTGATTGCTCCATTGCCCACTCAATTACGATTGCCCGTCGCTCTTGGTAGTTCGCCTTAACCCACTCGTAGCTCGTGGCGTCGATCATGCCGTCACGCCATTGCCGCAGTAACACTCGCCGCTTCTCGCCGCTCTGCTGTTCGCTCCGCACTCGGCCTTTGTCGCATCGGTCGCATGCATAGACGCACTCATAGATCGTGCCACTCTCGTGAAACAGCGTCGTGTTTTCCACCGCTTCATCGAGTGTCTTTGGCATGACGCCAAACCTTACGCCCTCGTCTCGGCATGTCTCGCATCGCGGCTTCCACGCTGGCCGATACCGCTCACTCGCGGCCGAGTCCATGCGGCGAGATCGCTCAACACGGCAGAGCGAAGCAATTGCCGCTGGCCATGTGTCGAAACTCTCGGGCCCTGCCGCGAGCCCTGAGTGAATCCGGTCGCTCGCTTGGATTGCGTCGTTAATGTTGCACAGTGAAAGCACGTTAAACCAGCCATCGGTAATTGCTTGCTGCGTCGGCGTGAATGGTCCACCGCGCTCAGTCGTCGGGTACTTTTGCAGCCACGAGCCAACAGCTGGGAACCGCGTAACGTGGTGGTTCAGCCACCGGCGAAACTCACTTTTGTTCATCGGTGTCGTCCTCGAAGTGATCCCACACGGCTTGCGATATGCCGCCCTTCACTCCACCGCGGTGGCCGGTTCCGCCGGGGTCAAACAAGCCTGACCACCCTGCCTCGATGCTCCGGCCTATCGCCTCGACCGCCTTGTCTGGCCCGAGTCCTTCGAGCATCTTCAACTGCTTGGCTATCGTAGGGGCGGTCAGCTTCTTACGGATCCCCGTCCGGTACTGCTGCCATTCTGTCCAGGCTGATTCAAATTCCACCGTCTGCAAAACAACAGGGAGCGGAGCGACCGTGTCTTGTTTGGCTCCGCATTGGGTCTTGGGTTTGGTTATAGGTTTGGTTTGGTTATAGGTTTGGTCCCGCGAGGCATCGCCTTCTATGGAGCCTTCCTGTATTGGTTCCTGTACAGCATCCAGGAGACTTCCTGTATGGCATCCAGGAGAACTAACCGCCCGCAGGAAGGGTAGTCCAACCTTGGCCATTTTGTTTTTCCACCACTGTTCCGAATGTTCGTCCAGGTCATGAATCACGTACCTCCATCGGCTGCACCGATCCAGCCATCCAGCGTCGGCTAATGCCGCGACAAACTCGACCGGGTCGCCGGGCCATTCGCAAGCTACAGCAATAGCCCCGTCTGGCCATTTCCCGATATTTCCCTGAGGTGCGGCGTTAGCCGTCCAGTCAAGCAGTGTCGTCACAATTCCAATCGCGTGAACTCTGGTAATTCCCAGTCTTGATGCAAGGTCCAGCATTTTTGGGTGGCGTAATGCTTCGCGTTTCATTGTGCTCGCTCCCGAATCTTCACCCAACATATTCCACAGAGATACTTGAACGCTCTCGCGGATGAATGCGGGCACTTAGAGACGGCTAGCTCTATCGCATCGGAGATTTCAAATTCAGTGAGACTTCCGAGGAATGTTCTAATTGATATAGAATCCCTCTCGTTAAATATAAATTTTCCACGCTCTGTTTCATTCAATGCAAACAGATTAAAAAACTTAACTCCTAACCGATAGACAGATTCATCAATGTAGTTTCGCTCATCAGCTAAAGCCTTTTGGTAGGCCTTTAACTGCTCGACTTTCTCGCGAGAAATACGGGCTTTTTCCGCAACATCCGGCATTATAGACGGGTCCAGTGATCCGTCGGATTTACCACGATTACAATCAAAGCACGATGCAACAAGATTCGACTCGGAATCGTTTCCGCCATTCGATACCGCAATCACGTGATCTAATTCAAGCACGACGACCGGAGGCTTTCGGCCACAATAAACACATGTAAATTGATCTCGCTTGAATATCTTAAAACGCTTCGCCTTGCTGATGCCTTTTCGTTTCATCGCGTCGAGTCCGTTCAATAAACGCCGACGTGCGGGTGTAACAAGCACCGAGGCCAGAAAGGCCAGGAAACTTCCGCACGTCGGCGATGATCGGTAATTTCGAGCAGTACTTGTTACGCCTATCAACCTACGACACAATCTCGCTTTTCGCAATAGGAACTTCCGGTCACGTAACAAAACCTTGACTTGACTTGACAAGACTAGACTTGACAGGACATGACCCGACTCGACCAGACATGACGAGACGCGCTTATCTGAACGCCTCCAATGTCTTTTGCAGCGGCAGTTGATGCCCACTCTGTTCAACTGCCAACGCCAGCGTCTTAGTTGCCTTGTGCGAGGCAAACGCCGCGATGGCCCCAAGCTGCGAGACATGCACGTTAAACGATTGCACCTCAGCGGGCTTGAGTTGCGATAGGTCCACCGTTCCAGCCTTGCGGACAAGCCGCTTGGTCTTGCGATGGATAAGCTCTGTCCCGTGTGCGACTACGCCAATCTTCTCCGCGTCGTTGAGCCGCTTCAGCCCGACACCTGACACGGCCGCGAAGATGATGCCGTAATCACGCTCGACGATGCGACGTGCAGACACGACCTTATGCTGTGCCTTTCGCCACACGTCCTGTCCGCACGTTTCGTTCATCTGCTGGTGAGTGTAAACGTCACCAACGGCAACCGCTGCCAGTTGCTTGACGAGCAATTGCACTTCGATAGATAGTTCTGGAATCGACTTCATTTGTAAAACTCCTTGCCTTGCGTTGTGTTGACTCGACCCGACATGACACGACATGACCTGACGCGCCGCGTTTTCTTGGTGTACGTTAAAACCTTGCCTTGCGTTGACTTGCCGTGACGCGACTAGACCTAACTAGCCCGGACCCGCCCGGCGTCGATTAGCTCCACTTGATCGAATCGACCACAAAACGCCCGTAATACCCGCCATTTTTCGGGCGGAAGCGGCCGAGGCCGATGAACTTTCCGGCCGTTTCAATGTGCGTTGTAAACACTTCGTCGGTAATCATGTCGTTGACCACGATAAACTCGATGACGACTTGCCATCCCTCGCGAATGACCGGAAAACATTTGTCAACACGCGAGCCGCCGCCACGCTTTCCATCGCTCGGCACGAACAACCATTCGCCATCAACCTCGGCCGCAATAACCGGCTTGCCTTTCGCGTCGAGAATGGTTGACGGTTGCAGAACCATAATGCCGCTATCAATAATCCCGCCGTAGGTCTTTTGCCCCTTGCCAGGAACACGCATCGAGAGAAACTTAGCCGCGTCGCTCAGACAGTTTTTGAACGCCATTGGCGGAATGATTACAGCCCCACTAGCGTCCGTGTGCATCCTCTCACGCCATACCCGCTCCTCGTGCTTGCGGAAGTCCTCTTGCTGTTTTCGCTCGCTCTGAATCTTTCGACCCTGCGAGTACGTTGAGACGCCTGACAATTTGACCGTTGCAGTTTTCATCGAACACTCCTCCGTTAAAGAAAAAACCTTGCCTTGCGTTGACTTGACAAGACTCGACCGGACTCGACTCGACTAGACAGGAATCGCCCGGCTTCATCGCCTAAATGTTTGCCTGTTTCCACCACGGCACAGGCAAGCCGCTACTGTTTAGGCCGCATTAACAAGCGGCTCAACGGTGGCTCGATGTTACACACTACTTTCCCTCCGCGAACGTGTCACACACGTGAGCCAGCGCGATGATCGATTCTTTGATCGTTACAACGAACTCGATTGCATCGCCTGTTTTCACGTCGGGCATATAGATAGCCCGCAGTTGATTGGCCCACTCGGCAATCTTCTCTCGGTCCGGCCGTAACGCCTCGACGCGGGCCCGCTCGGCAGCCGCTTGGCGTTCCTGCTCTACCTTGCGTTGCTCGGCCGCGATACGTTCACGCTCGGCCCTTTCTTTCGCTTCACATTCAGCTTTGATCTTGGCTTGCCGCTCGAATTCCGCACGCTCGGCGGCTTGCCTCTCAGCTTCGATCTTGCGTCGTTCCGCGTCGAGTTTCTCTTGCTCGGCACGGAGTTTATCACGCTCGATCTTGGCAGCCGCTTCGGCCTTGGCCAGTTCTTCACGGCGGATACGATCCTGCTCGGCCCGCTCGGCGTCGAGCTTCTTCCGCTCGGCTTCCAGGGCTTCGCGTTCGATGCGGTTCTTTTCCGCGATGGCATCTTGCTCGGCCTTGATGCGAGCGGCTTCGGCGTCACGCTGGGCTTTGATTTCCGCTTCGATCTTCGCTTTCTCGGCCTCAATCTTGGCAACACGTTCACGCTCGGCCGCGTCGTCAACCGCTTTCTTCGCGGCCTTCAACGGTTCCTCGATTTCAAGCAACAACGACGTGAGCCGCTTCGCTTCCGCGTCGACACGTCGGCCATATTCCAGGGCATCCTTCTTGAGCATCACGCGGGTATCTTCGACCTCGCCGCGTAGGCTCCGCGTTGTGGCGATGGCCTTGGTGACCGCTTGATAGCCTTTCGGCTCGCTCACGGTCAACTCAAGGCCCGTGAATTGCTGCTTGAGATTCTCGATAGCCGCATCGGCCACGCTGTAGACAATCGGGATTGTGTTCGCTTCTGCTGTCGCCATGTTATTTTCCTTTCAATGTTGGTCAATTTATTCCGCCGGAGCCGGTGCCGTAGCCGTAGCCGTAGCCGTAGCCGGAGCCGTAGCCGTAGCCGTAGCCGGAGCCGTAGCCGTAGCCGGAGCCGTCGCCGTAGCCGTAGCCGGAGCCGGAGCCGGCGCCGGAGCCGGAGCCGGCGCCGGAGCCGGAGCCGGAGCCGGAGCCGGAGCCGGAGCCGGAGCCGTCGCCGTAGCCGTCGCCGTAGCCGTCGCCGGAGCCGGAGCCGTCGCCGTAGCCGTCGCCGAACATCGACAAAGGAATTACGCCGCGTGCTCCGATACTCCGCGATGCACGCTCCGCAATTTCCTCTGCGATATCCGGCAATTTCTTCGCGAACCACGACAGGTGCGATGAACTCACCTCAGTGATTGGTGTGCCAACTTGGTATTTCAGGCCATCATCACAGGCACCGGCATTGCGGGCGGCCTCGATAAGATCTTGCGTTACTAGTTCCACGGTGCGGCCTCCCATTTTGCGACTGCCATTGGCGTGCACTCAAGCACGGCAGTAATGTCCCGCAATTCCATGTCGGCCGCTGGCCCAATCCGCGATCCTTCAGCCGGACCATAGGCAGCAAGCCCAACGAATCCCTTTTGGATTGCTGGCCAGTAGACTGCGTTGCGTGCCCGCTTGAGCTTGATTGTGTCTCCGCTAGTGTCGGTCGCGTAACCGAAGAAAACCCCGCGATGCTCGGTCGTCAAAACGACTGGACGCTCTTTCTTGACTGACTTGCGTGTTGCCTTTGCCATAACGACTGGACGCTCTTTCTTGACTGACTTGCGTGTTGCCTTTGCCATTTCGATATTCCTCTCGTGTTAAAGATAGACTACTTCGTCGCGTTGAGTGCATCGCCAATCAGCCGCTCCACGTCGGCACGAATATCGTCGATGCTTGGGTCTTGTCGCAACTCGTCGGCCAGGGCTAGCAACTGATCGCGGCCCTTGCATTTCGCCATTTCCTCGCGGATTGAATCGAGCGGCGAGCGTTGCTGTTGTTTGGCCTCTTGTTTTGTGGCCGTCCGTGGCCGAGCATCGACGGTTTCCGTTTCGTCGGCTTGTGTCGGTACGTCGAGCGTTTCGGCGTGCTCGTGTTTGATTGCCAGCGGATCGTTCACGCTGATGCCCGCGAGCTTGCGTGCCCCGCCGCTCTTGGTCGTCGCGATAACGTCAATGGTCGCGTCGAATTCCTCGCGGCAGTATAGTCCGGCTAGGATTGTTGGGAAGCATTTCCGCAGGGCAGATGATTCGGCACATTTGACGATCATGCCTGCGGGATCTGCGGCCCAACGCGAGCGACCTGTGTTGAACGTCGAGAGTTTGAGCGAATCGTAGCTTGCGATTGACTGATCTTTTCGATGCACGCGAGCCCAACCGCCAATCAGCCGCTCACCATCGAAAACAATATCGCCAGCACGCTCGATGACGTTGCCATCTTTGTCGCCGACGACAACGCCGCTCTCCATGCCGTTGTACGCCCCGTGCAACTCGGCACGCTTAAGCAACGATTGTGCCGATGTAATGAGCGAAAACTGCGGTCCGTCCTTCGAGTCGTAGCCCACAAGGTACGCATCGGCCACCCACGGGTTGAGCAAGCGAGCCCGGCAGAGCATCATAAAGCCAACCACGTCGCTATCAGTTGGCATTGTCCCGCTTTTTGTCGGTTTGCAGAGGTACCGCTTGACCGTCGCAATGGTCAGTGTAATCTCGCTGACTTCGCCCGCCGGGATGAACGTCACGGGCCTGTCGCCTACCGCCACCTGTTTCGTTTCCGCTGTGCTCATGTTATTCCTCGCTGTAAGAGTATTCGTCCGCGTACTTCGCCCAGTTCGGGGCCTGCAACGTCACGAGAGTGTCGCAGCCTGGCCGCTTCCAGTTGCCGGTTTCGGTCGCTCGCTTGATACCGCTGATCGCGTCGTCGAGTTGCTCGGCACCCATCTGGATAAACTCATTGCCAAGGTCATAGCACGCCACGCTGTACGGCTCGCAATTCTGTGCAGCGATGAAAATGAACGGCAATGGATCGCCGGTCACTGCCCGCACGGCGTCACGGTAGAACGCCGCTTGCCGATGGTAGCCTCGATCGTAGGCCAGCCGAGCGAAGCCACGCGGGCTAACGTCGTTGACGATCTTCAGGTCTACGATGCACTTTGGCGTCAATATGTCGAGCTTCGCTTTACGCTCAATGCCGTGCGTCTCGTCATGCCAGTAGATTTCGTGTTCACGTTCGCCGCCCATGTCGAGTAACCGTCGAGCGTATGCGTTCTGGCGGATGTTGCCGATGATCTGCATAAACCAGGCGTATTCGTGGGCCTTTAGCAGCAGCTTATCCGAGTGCTCAGCAGCAAACGACTTCCACGCACCGCCAGCACGCGAACCGCTCGACGATAAAACGTCGCTCGGAATTAACCGGCACACGTCGTCCGGCAATTCGTTCTCGACGATCACCTGATGCACGGCCGTGCCCAGTCGCATGGCGTCGCTCGGCTCGTCGCGTTCCCAAGATCGCTCGATGTACTGCCGGAAATATCCCTCCGGCCCGTGGTCGATGAACGTCGTCACGCGGCTGTTGCTGATCGCGTCGATGGTGTAATAGTCGGTCATGTGTTATCCGTTTGTTCAGATATCGGAACCTCATAGAGCATAAACGAGCGGTCGTGTCAAGGTTATTTTTACGACGCCTTCCGCCCGCGTTTTCTCGGCACTTTCGCGAACTTCCGCAGGGCCACGGCCGGAATCACCCGCAGCTTTCCGATTGCCATTTCAGGCAAACGGCCCTCTCGGCACCAGCGACGCACGAGCGACGTTGACACGCGGAGAATGACCGCAGCTTGGGCGACAGAGTAATACGTGAGCTTATGCATACATACTCGATTGAAAACCTTGCCTCGCGTTGCCTGGACTAGTCACGATAAGTCGCGACTTGACACGCCTAGTCTATGTCACTTCGTCCCCCAGTACGCTTCGGCCCACACAGCCAGCACGACGCCGACGATTGGTAGGCCGATCAGGATTGCTTCGGTTGGGTCGAGCATGTCACGTCCTTTTCTGCTTGTGGTTTCAGTCGTTGCCCGTCGATCATTTCAACGATCCGCTGTCCCTGCTCGATCAGTTCGCGGAACTCGTGCCATTTGATGATCGCGACGATATCGCAGCCGCGTAGCGAGACAACAGGCTCACTCGCGGTCAGGTCGTCAACTCCGATAATCCAAGGCTGGCTCACGATTTCTCCTCTTTTTCTTTATGCCACCTGTTTAACCACGCACGCAACTGCTCGGCACCGCGATCGGACAACTCTATACCGCCCTCGCAATCGCGATCGCGGATAATCATCACCCCGTACCGTGTCTCGTATATGTTAGCATCGCTAAAGTCGGACAGTTCGATCATTGCGTCGTCCATGTCCGTCACCCGCTAGAATCGCACTCGTAGTAATAGCCGCACGTCTCGCACCGCTCTTTGTTGTAGCCGCGTCCGTCGCTGTAGCACGTCCGCTTGTGGCCAGCTTCGTCACACGCTTTGATTCGCTTGTATCGCCCGTCGTCGGGATACTTCCAGTCGTTTCGCCAGCCGAGGTACTCATCTTCCTTTTCGTCACTCACGATTGATACCCTTCGCCACGCGGTGGTAGTTCGACGTGCGGAAACGCGGTTATCAGCGGCTTGCCGTCTGGTGCGGTTGTCACAATCGCGTTGTCGCGAACGATCCGCACGCCGGGCATGTCAAAACCTAGCCGCGTGTAACCGCCCTCGACGATTGACACCGAACCAAGGTACGTCTCACCGAGGTACAGGTGGACTCGTTGGCCAGGGTATCGGGTGAGGATCAACATTATCACACCCCCGCGTTGCGGATCGATTGCGTTGAAAGGATCGCTATTCGATGATTTCAATGCCATACGAGCCGCACGAAGGATTTTGGCTGGTGTTCACTCCATCGGCCGCGTCGGAAGCGTGAGACTCACCACCGTAAACCATCTTCTCGATCAGCCTTTCGCGACTGACTTCTTCGTATCCTTGCTCACCACGAAAGTCGCCCGCGCGATCGCATTCTACTGCAATGAAGGAAGTCTCATTTGCGAATCCGCGCGGGCAGTGTTCAAAAAAAATAGCCGACTCCAGCTTATTCTCGACCTCGTCGATGCACAGTTGTGCGAAGTCGTCAGGATCAAGTATCGAGGTTCCATTAGATATCTGCTCGCAAAGCCCGTCCCACTCCGAACCGATCTCAAGAATCTCTGGCTCATCATCCTCGTCGGGATCATGAGTTATCCAGTAATCTTCCTCTGCATCTTCCTTGCTAGAAAACCCTTCCCCCCACATGCAATTAGAACTCCAGTGGTAAGTCGTTTCTTCGGAGACTTGCTGTGGTCGATAATCTTCAGACGATCGCGGATTGAATGCAACAAACACAGTTTTCATCTTGCTTCTCCTTGTGTTGTATTTTCTCGGTGAGTCTCAGGCCGGGGTAGCGTGTGCTTCACTCACCTAATAGTACCAGTATCGGAACAATTGTCAATCGAGAAATAGAGACAATTCCAAGATTCGCGGAAATAGCGATATTCGGCCTGTTTATTGCCGTTTTCCGCAGGTCCAGCAGCACGGAATAGAGCCAGCAAACGTCTCGGAGCACCGGCCGAGTACCTCGCACGAGTAGACCGGGATCGGCTCCTGGCACTTACAGCCAGCTGGCTTCACGCGGTCAATCTCTGCCCCACGGTATTGACACGGGCCGCTCGGTAGTCTAGTGCCGCGACACTCTGCCGCGAGATTCGGCAGCCATCGCGTCGAGCGTACCTCGCGATCACACACGACGCACCGCTGGCCTATCGTCGTCTCTTCCCAGCGACAGTTCATGCGATGGGGTTCCATTTCCCAGAGTCGATCACCCAATCATCGAGGTCGGCTGATCCCACGATCGATACGATCACACATGAGTCTGTCACAGTTGGCTCGTCACCAGGAAGTACGTGTCGGCCCAGTCGAATGGATCATTATCGCAATTGTTGCAGTACGCGAACCCAGTGCCGCCCGCGTAGTCAAGCCGCAGGTCAGTCAGTGCTGTTATGTCTGTGTATCGGTCAACGGTCGCGTTGTAGTAGAGCACACCATTCGCACTGACCGTATCGTTCCAGGCATAGATAGCAAGCTCGATCTTCAACTTCGCACTGTCGAGATAGTCGATTCTTACTGTGATTTCGTACACATGCTTTGCGTCGTGTTGGACGCAGTCTATTAGATGCGTGTATAACACCTTGCCATCTGCTGTCGACGTGGGCCTCCAAAACGACCACTTGCACGCCCCATCATTGACTCCACCATATTTATACTGAGTAGGGATATATGCGTTGTTCATCGTGCACATGGTAAGGATTCCGCCAGCCAATGCGTTGCATGGCGATCCTGTCGGCCACATGCCGTATGCCCCCTGGACAACCAGCCACTCACGAGGCATCGTCGGAAAACTCCCACCAACGTATTCTCGATTACGCCAGCCGCTCGTGTTGCAGTTCGTCGGGGCCGCTGGCGTGATCCATTCATAGACTGCGTAAATGTCTGTCTCGTATGGTCGCGGGTCCGTCTCCCAGTCGAACCAATAGTCGATGCCGTCACGCTTCTTGACGTTGTACGCCGCCGCTCCGCCGATGCGGATCGTGCCGCTGATTGTGCCCGTTCCTATTCCCCAGCTGCCGCTCGTCGCAATGCCAGTACTCGATCTAGAGTGATGAGGCTCGATGGCCAGATCGCAGCCGTCGAAATGCACGCAACACCGAGTGACAGCGTTTGACTCGTCCTCAGAATAGTAGCACTGCTGAATAATCAACTGGCCTCGGTGTGTGTCACCGTCGACCGTGAACGGCGGGTAAAACGGCGTGAGCCCCGCATAGGTTGTGACATCGGAGTCGTTTTGCACCGCATCGGCGTGCACTCGCCAAGTCTCTCCGAGGATGTCAAACTCCGCGTATTGCCCGATCTTCACGAGCCAGCTATATGTGTTTCCAGCGATCGTCCACCAAAGGTAAATCTCGTCATCGTCCGCCGCGTCAACGATCTCAATGCGAACGTTGGGGCCGTAGGGTGTCGTACCGTCGCTAGTCCAAAGCGTGTTGCACCGCAGCACCGCGTTACTGCTCGATGTTTCCAGTCCGTTGCTAACGATCGACCACGTGCCCGCGTCCTGGGTCCACTTGGACAGGTCCCACGCTGGTGGAGTGTACGCAACTTGACTGAGATGCCCAATGCCGTCATCTTCCAAGTGAACGCCCATGTTTTGCTCGATGATGGGGCACGAGTCGCAGCAGCATCCGGGGTTGAACATACTGGTCATCAACTGCACTCCGCTGCGATGACTATAAGCGTTCCGAACACGGATGCCGCAATGACTTTCTTGCCGCTGGCGATTGTCTGCCCAGAGCCCAAGAGCCAATCGTTGACCGTGATGTTCTCGCCCGAGTCGACAAACGCCGTTCCGTTGTGTATCCACACGCTCATGGTCGCGGAGCTTGCATCGGTCAGCGTCCCGTCGAGCTTGCCAATCTTGATTCCGATGGCGTTCAGGATTTCATAGATTCCTCGCGATGGGTTGTAGATGACGTGCGCGAGCATGTTCGCCCGACCGCCGAACATATTCAACTGGCTGTTGGCGACTGTGCACGTTGGCCCGCTCGAAAAGCCATCGTTTACAAACACCTGAAGTGTCGCCGCTGCCGTGCCCGTGATCGTAGGGGCAAGGCTCTCGTTGAGCTTGGCGATACCGATAATCGTGTCCTGGTAGCTGTCGAGCAGCGCTCGCGTGCGGTCAAACTCTTTATATGCGCCACTCATATTGAGCCGGTCTCCCGGAATGTTTCCAGACTGATCGATCGCGACTGCTCTTGGACGTTATAGACGATGCCGACAATCTGCGGATAGCGCGGTGCATTCGGTCCAGCAGCCGAGAAGCTAATGTCGCGGCCAAAAACGCCAGTTACAATGTCGCCGATGTCGTACTGAAACCCGTCGAGGCCATCGAGCACAACGGCCCCGCTCACGTCGGCCATGTCCCATGCGTTGCGAATGCGATCGGCGTAGGACTGTAGTGACTCCGTATCGTCGGTCTCGTGCGCCTTTAGTTCGTTGTTCTGAACGCGCTCGTAAAACGATGACGACGAGTGAACTTTGCGCTTCGTGAATCGGTCGGCCGCGTCAACGATTTCCTCTGCGACCTCGTCGGTCAAGATCGAGCTCGTTCGCTTCACGGCCTTGGCCCTCATTCGCTTATCACTGCGGATCGTGGCGGTGATTCGCATCTTGATTTGGTTTTCGATTCCGCTGCCGCGCGCCATGAGAATCGACGGTGGGGTCTGCCCCTCGAACCGTATGCCGCACTGGTGTTGCATGATTTGCGGCGCGGCTCCGGGAATCATGCTGATCGGCTTCCATGTGAGCCCGCCATTCGTGGAGAACTCAATCACGCATCCGCGCACGTCTCCACGCGGTTCGCCGTCGGGCCCGAGTGTCAGGCAGGGGAGAAACTTGCGCCGGCGAGGGATGGCCGTATGCCCGAACAGCGGCGATAGGTCGTAAGGTTTGGTGATATCGGCGCGGATGCCGACATAGTCGCCCGCCTCGTTGAGCACCCAGTCGCGGTAGACTCGCTGATAGGCTTGGTTCGCGGCGTAGTCCGCGTGATCCTTCGACAGCTTGTTGATCGTGAGCGTGTCATGCTCGCTCGACCAGCCCTTGACGAGCGGGAACGTCGCCTCGTGGTATTCGTAGTCACCGAGCACGGTGACCTGGTTGGTGGTCGCGCCCAAGCTGTAGTCGATGCCCAGCGAGTGTGCGTTGGTCTGCGACTCGTCGACATAGCGAGCGCCGAACGCGGGCAGGTAAACCTGTCTCGCGTTGCTCGACTCGCCGCGTTTGAATATCTCGATGTACCGACTGCCGACGTTCTGGTAATGGATGTACCATCCGAAGCCGAGCGGCGCGAGTAGTTCGTCGAGAATTCTTGGAACGCGCGTCCCGTATGGCACGCGAAAGTTGCGCACCGGCGGCGCTGTCCAGCGGTTCGCGTAGTCTTCGAGCGCCGCTGTTGTCGGGTTTTCGATGTACCCGGCCGTGTTGTAATGCGAGCAAACGAAGCCGACGATATCCCACACGCTCCACATAGCTCCGGTCTTGTAATCGTGAACTCGCTTGGCCTGATCGGTCAACAAACTCTCGGGATCGATCGGAACACTATAGCCGTCGGGGTGCCTGTTCGGGTCTCGATTGCCAAGTATGCGGTGGTCGATCTCTGGATTGAAAACCAATGGGCGGTCGTTGTTGACGTAGGTCTTTGAAACCGGGTCATACTCAGGAACGTGATCGACCGGGCCTCCGAAGTGTCGCGGCTCGGAGCGGAACGTCAGTTGTCGACGTTGCGTTTGCTCGCTGATCGAAAGATGCGGCGATTCGAGCACTCCCCAGAAAACGGCGATGCCGTTGATCGTCACGTCAATTTCGGGGCGTGAGCCACTCAACTCCAGCCCTTCGAGCGGTTCTGTCTCGGTCAACTCGATCAGGCAGCTGTCTAGAGATGACCCGCCAGACGTGCGTTGTATCTTGATGACGTTGGCGCTATTAGCCAACAGGAACTCGTCGCCCCTGCGAACGAATACTTGAGTGTTGGCGACCTTCCGCGTCATGTCTACGCCCTCAACTGGTAGAAGACGTAAACGCCGCGCGTGAAGTATCCGCCGTCGAGCGTACCAGCGATATCTTTCACGATGCTGGCCTCGCGTTTGAACCCCTTGAACGCGCAGTCAGTGAACGTCTCGGCCCCGACGGCATTCGTGATCGTGAGCGTGCCGACCTCGTCAATGAGCCTGTCGAGGCTCTCGATATACAACGTCAGAGCGTCGATGATGCGATAGCCACCGTAGACCCACATGGGCACGGCGATCAATCGACCACCGGGCGGCGACTGGATGAATGACTCACCAGCGACGCCCATGAAACTGCGCTGGATACTCTTGCTCTGCGGCGGGTCCGGTGAGTACGGCAGCACGATGCCGGGGAACGATTGACCTGCGAATGTGATGGCCATCAGTTACTCCCCACGGGCGAGAGCTTCGGTATGGCGCGCAGCCGCTCCCGCGCCGGCTGATCTTCAATCACGCGCACGTCTTGGGGCTTGCCGGATCGTTCGTTGATGGCCCGCAACTCCCGTGTGAGGTCTGACAGCACGTCTCTAATGTCCAGCATGTCTCTGTCGCGGCCTCGCTGGTACTCGGCTGGCGTTGGCTCAGCGCCGATGCCTTCCGCTATATCAAGAATGGTTTCGCCGGTACTTCGCAAGAACGGCCTCCAGTTGTTCTGCTCAGTGCGGGTTCGAACCTTTTGCCGGGCAATCTCGCGATTCGCCGATCCATTCGCGGCGCGGGCAAGTTCTTGCTGCGCCTCAAGTCGCGATAGTGTCACCATGTCGGTGTTGACCATGTTCTGCACGGACTGATCGAACACGCCCTTACCTCGGTCAATATCGCGCAGCGTGCCGAAGTAGGTCTCGCTGTTCTCGAACATCCGTTGAGCTAGTGCGCCGTGTTCAAGGCCAAAGATATCGCGAGCCGCTGGGGTGCGCTGCTCGGCTGGCAGGCTCGCAAACCCTTTTTTGATCCTCGACCACACGTCGCCCGGTCGCTCCCCAACAAAGTCGGCGTCGGTCGACTCCAGCCCGAGCTTAGCAAGCGCCTGTGTTCCTTCCGGCGTCGGTGCCCGCAATCGCGAAACGATTGCCGTCAACAGTGTGTCGGCCTGCGCCGCATTGCCAGCCGTCACGTCGAGCGCCGCTACGTTGGCGGAAAATTCCTCGGGGATTGTGAATCCAGCCGCGTTGAGCGCAACCGCCGATTGTGATAACTGTGCCAACTGTCTCGGTTGCAGTTGGCGTGTCTGGTACGCCCCGAAGAATGACCGGGCAAGTTCGTTGGCGGTCGTGGCGGTCAGATTCGGATCGTGCGCACGGACGGTCGAGATGAACCCCTTGAGCGTGTCCATGTCGAGCCCGATGCCTTGCGAGGCCGCGAACCCGTAAGCGGCCCCCATGAACCCGGGTGCTTCCTTGCGCATGTCAACCCCTTGGCTCGCCAGTTCCGTTGCAAACTGGATCGCCTCGGCAGGCTTCTGCCCAAATATCGCGCCCATGTTTGCGTATTGACCCGCCATGTTGCGAAGATCAGCCGGTGCGATACCGCTCACGGCGTTCTGATTCACGAAGCTGGCGATGGCAAAGTCTTGAGTGACCCTAGCCTTTCCGCTCTCGCGGTTGTACTGACTCTGCGCCATGATCGCCGCTTTGATAGCGGCGGCAATTTCCAGCCAGGCCGAGCGCATCACGCCTGCGGCGCTGATCGCCGTCGCCATCTCGGTTGTCGATACTTGGATCAGTTGCTTGGCCGTGTCGCGCGCTTCGGCAGCAGACACCTTCACTTTCTTTAACTCTTCAGCGACGCCTTGTGGTCCCTTGCGCGCCTCTTGCCACGCGCGCACAAGGTCGGCGTCTTGGGCGCTCATTCGGATGATTACTTCATTGTCGCCGGCCACAGGTCACCATCACTGAGCATCACGAGGTCGTAAATCGACGGGTGGTAATCGCTTGGCATCAACCCGCTTCGCCAGCGGAGGAAGGTTGCGAGTCGGCTAGGTTTTTTTTTAACAGCGCGTCCAACTCAATCACCGCCTTTGGAATCGAGAACAGCCCGCCGTTGTCCCCCGTGCCGATCAGCCCCAGTGCGTCGACGATATCGCGGTTGACGACGTAGTTGACCGACAGCGCGAGGCAGCAGAACTCGAACCCTTCGGTGTAGGGCACAGCGCACGTCCCGTCTTCGCGCGGCTGGAACCAATCGAGCACCTTCCATGACTGGTCCCAAAACTCCCGGTACTGATCCTTGATCCGGCCTGCGACCATGCCCCGCTCGTCGAGGCCAAGAACTTGCGGCAATTGCTTCGCGATCGGTATCAGCCACTCGTTGCCATCCTCCAGTATGACGGGTGTGCTCACGTGCGACCTGCGCCGCAGGATATCGCTTGGCCGCACGGGTCGCGACTTGTCCCAACCGATCCAGTAGCGCCCAGCCTGCTGGTCTCCGTTCGCCTTGGCCGGTCGCCACTCTTGCCGGGTCGTGTCCACGATGGCAGGCTCGTGGTTTCGCTCCGGCGAATTCATGTGCTCCCAGTAGCAGAGCACGCCGTTGCCACCGTCGGGGCCGTGCTCCAGCACGTCGCGGAACATGGGCGTGTCTTCGCCGCAGAGCGTGGCAAGTCCATGCTCGGCAATCATGCTCGGATTGCAGCCGCGCCGGCCAGGGAGATAGAGCAGGTAACCGGCCATCTATGCCACCAGTGAGTCATTGATGAGTGTTGAGCCGCTCGTTGGAAGCGTCACGCCGCTTTGATCCGTGTCGAACAGCACGTTGAAAACCTTCTGCCATTTCGAGTTGAGGTCGTTCGCCGACGTGACGAAGAACTGTGACTGGCCGTAGCCATCTTGCAGGCCCCAGTTTGTCGAGCCCGAAAAGAACGCCAGCCACGGTGTCGCGCCTGGAGTCGACGGCGACGGCTGCCGCATCGGAGCGAGAGCCAGGTGATCGATATAGAGCGAGGTCCCCGTGCTGATCGCGGTGCTCACGCGCACGCGCAGGACGACCGACGATGGCACCGGGTCAGGCAGGCGAAACACTCCGCTGCACGCCGTCCATCCAGTTGTCGAGACGCCGCTGGTGAGCGTCACATCGACTTGGTTTGCGGTGCCAGCGTTGTCGTTGATTTGCGCGCCAGCCTGATCGATCAAGTCGAAGCGCAGCACGCCAGCGGCTGGCGCTCCACTCAAATGCGCCCAGAGGTTGAACGCATAGGGCGTCGTGCTCGTCAGCGTCGAGGGGAGCGTCTGCTGCATGCTCATCAGCGTCGGCGAGCCCGACAGCTTGAGCGATGCCGCGCCCATGAAAACGGTCGATGCCTCGCTCGATAGCGTGCCCCCGCCGCTCGACACGGTCCAGCCAGTTGTGAAGCTGTCGAATGTACCGTTTGTGAGCAAGCTCGACGCCCCGGAGGCATCGACGGCCGTGTAATTGGCCGATGCGCCAGAGCCTCGCGGGTACAACCAATCGAACTTGCTAGCCGCTGGCGATTGGCCTGTGACGTTTATCAGCTCGCTGCCCGGCGTGCTGGTGTTCGTAACCTTGCAGTAAAGCAACTCGGGCATCAGGTTTTGCAGTGACACGCCGTTGGCGTCGAGCACGCTCGTGACGACCGAGCCGTTGCCATCGGTGCCCGACATGGTGACGGCAGCGCTCACGGTGTTCGACGAAACGTAGCTCGTCGTCACAGCGCCCATTTGCGCGACAACGCGCGAGACGGCCTCGGTGACGGTCTGGTTTGTCAATTTGGCGTCGTCGTCGGCCATCTTAATGATGATTTGCGAGGCGAGCGACTTGATCTGTGACGGGTCAAGACCGCCCTGCCATCGGTTCTCCAGCGCGATCAGTCCGTCAACCGACTTGCGCACGTCATCAGCCGCGCCATCAAACAGCCCCAGGATCGTCGTTGCCTGGTAGGGGATGCAGCCGCTGCTGTTCGTGCCGCGAAACGTATTGAGTATCTCGACCATGTGATAGAGCGCGCCCAGGCGGTTGAACAGCCCCTGGTCGCCGCTGCTGGTACTGACGAACGTGATCGACATGGTTAACTCACTGGCTGTTCTTTCGGTGTCGTGACTGTGGCCATGCACTTACGGCACATGTAGGTCACCGTCTTATCGTTGGAGCTCGTCACGATGACCGGCACTCGCTTCTCAATCTTGGCGCGAGTCTCGGCGTCGCCTTCGTTCCAGGCGCAACCGGCGAAGTGCTCGATTTCATTCACGACTCACCTCTAGGGTATGGCGCTGGCGACGCTCGCCGCCATGACGCTGGTACCTTGCACGCTGACCGTTACCGTGCCGTCGCCGTTGTCGGTGACCGACACGTTATCGGGGCTCCACACGCCTGTGGCCAGCGAGAACTTTGCATGGGCCGCAGTGCCGTAGGCCACTCGGCATGAGCCGCTCGCGCCCTTGGCGAAGTAGACGGCCACAGTGCCCGGCGTCGAGGCGTTGAACATGCTGCCGATCGTGGCCACGTAGTCGACGGCCAGCATCGTCCAGGAAATGGACGGCTGCCGCGACAGGATCGCTCCGTTCGTCGGGTAGCAGTTGCCATCGGCCGCGATGGCCGCGTAGCCGATGCCAGGATTGACCGAGACGCTCGTGACGCCGCTGACTTGTGAGCCGTTCACGTAGACCGGCCCCATGTAATACTTCGCGACGAACGCCGGTACTGTAACGCCTGAGATATCGACGCCCGTGTTGATCGCAATCGGTGCGTTGGTGCCGTCATAGAGCACGGCGTATTCGAGGGCCGCAACGGCCGGAGAGCCTTGACTCGCCTGGATGCCGGTGATGTAAGCGAAGCCCTTTGTCGTCGAGAGCGTGACGTGATCCGTGCCGCTGCTAAACGTCGAGCCTTCGGAGCGAAGCTGAAAGCGAACCGTGGCTCCGCTGCTGCAATTCAGACCGGCCGACACCGAAACACCCGCCGTCAAGAGGAGCGTGTACAGGTCGTGGATTCCAAAGACGAGACCCGGCGATGCCATGAGCATCGGGATTGCCGCTGGGTCGAGCGTGCCCATCGGGATAATTGTGTCCTTGCTCGAACCCGTGCGCACGCCGAACGACGCCAGTTGCTTGAAGGCAACGCCCTGGATGGTGGCCGTGTATCCGCTGTAGCGATTCATGGTAACCTCATATCCTCATTCGTTGACGGCGTGACGTATCCGACACGACCTTAGTGACATACCGATCGGCGAGGCTTTCGCTCATCTCACGCGACTCTTGCGGCAGCACGATGCTCACCTCGCGGATCATCTGGGCGATATCGACGCCATCTTTTGAGTTTGGCTTGCGGCGCGCCCCGGTCCCGCCGGGGAACGGGAATCGCATCCGCAATTGACCGTTGATGCCCGGTGCCTTTCGCGAGTGAATAGACGCCGTACCGCCGATCGTGATCTTGGACTGCGTGGTCATCGCATGTCGACTGCGACCCGTCTTGACCAAGTCAGAGTTGCTCCCGAACTTCTGTTGCTTCCACGCGGCGTAGCTGATCGTCTTTTGGCCGCCGGGGCCTCGTCGCCGGTATCGCGTTACGCGCGGCGCGTACCTGTACTTCTGGGTGGCCGATCGATTGAAGTGGCCGGGGATGCGATTCCGCCAATGGGCCATCAATTCCTCGCGAACGCATTCGCGGACAATTCGAGCGTGCAGCCGGTCCGAGTTGACCAAGCGGCCGGGTAGATCAAGCTCGAATTGTGGGATAGGGATGGGCATTATTCAAACTGCACGCGAAAGGCGACGGCGTAGATTTGTTTTCCGTTCTCTTGGGTTGCGTCGAGCTTCTGCGGTTCAAGCTCGGTCGTCAGTCCGATCATGTTTAAATGCGTCGTGGCCGAGCCGTCACCCTGGTCGAGCGATGCAACAGCCTCCATTTCGGAGATGATCTGCGACACGACAGCCGTGAACGCTGTGATTTCGTCGTGGATGCCGTCGAGGTCTTCGCTGCCGAGATACGGGACAATGGCGGCGTCATCAAACTCAAACGAGAGATACAACTCGCCGCCGTTGGTCTCCCACGTTCCTGTGCCGATCTTTCTCCGACTGTACCCGACCCAATTCACAATCGCGCGCGAACCAAGCTCGTTGATATCGCTCGCCTCGCCCAGGAATACGAACCTCCGAGCCTGCGAGGCTGACTGTGCGCCGACAACCTCTTGGAACGTGGCCGACGCTGCAACGAGCCGTCGAAGCAGCAATGCGGGCGTCAGCATCGTCTGCGTCTCGGACACGTTACACGCCTCGCGTTTTCTTGGTGCTCACGGGCTCGCTGCGGCGCAGCAGAACAGTCTGCGTCGCCTCATCCCGCGCGACGATATTTACCGCCCACCATTCCTCGTCGTTGATCGTGAACGTATCGGCGAACTCGCCACGGTCGGCCACGTTGACATTGACTGTGGTCAGCAGGTCCAGTTGAATCTCGCGAACGATCCGATGGCCGTTTGCGTCTGCGACCGTACTGCTGCTCTCGTTGTCGAAGTCCGCGAAAGCAAACTCGACAGCAACCCCTTCGGCCTTGCGGCCTCCGGGGTTGTGCATCACGCCAATTGTCCCGAAGTAGGTCGGGTCCATTTGTGCCTTGGCATCGCTCGCAAGCGTGTCCTTGAACGTCCGGGGCATTTACCGCCCCTTTCGTCGCTGCTGTTGCTGCGGAGCAACCTTTGATTGAGGCTTGCCTTGCGAGTCCAATGCGGCAGGAACGATCGCTCGCCCTATGTCGCATTGCACAGCCTTCAAGTCATCGCCGTCGATCAACACTGGGTTGCCCTTCTCAAACGAGAGGGTCCGCAGCGGCTTTCCCGTCGGATCGCGAACAATCCGACGGAAAGTCGTTGGCCATGTCGGAGCAAGAATCAGCGCCGTCGCCATGCTTCAAACTCCTTATTAGGTGAACGTGGTCAAGCAGGCTTTCCACCACGCCAGATACCCGACGTTGTAGCGCGCCTCGGTCATGAACTTCACGTCCTTGGTCTCGATATCGTCGAGGCCTTTCATTTGACGAGTCAGCGGCTCACGGGCCTGGAACACAAAAGGCTTCATCGCGCCGTCGAGGTTGAACAGGTAGAACTTCGACGTGTCGGTCAGGTAGGCGCTGGAGATAATGCGAGGGGCATCGACCACAATGTTGGTATTGCCGCCGCCGATAAGGGCCGACAACAACGCTTCCTTGGCGATGACCTCGAAGTCTGGATTGACAACGACAAGCAGGTTAGTCAGGCCAGTGCTGATCGGACGATTGAGCAACTTGCCCTGATCGTTCGTGAATTTCAGCATGGCAGCACGAGCTTGATGGAATGCGGCCTTGAACTCTGCCGCAGTCGGGATCGTGCTGGTCGCCGCTGCGTAGGTCAGGTCGTTGCTCTGCGATCCGCTGTCACCCCACGAGTGATCGGTATCATAGAAGTACTGGCCGTCAAAACACGCAGCCGATTCGCCATTCACGAGAGCCGTGAAGAGCAACTCGTCGGGATGGTACGCGGCCTCGATTGCCAGGTCTTCCATCACCGGGCCGTACATCGCCATACGGTCATCGGCAAGGTCGTTCTTGCTGATGCGAAGCGAGTTTTCCCAGTGCTTGTTCGCGATCGTAAAGGTCGCAGAACGCAGTTCATTGAACTGCCGATCTCCGAGCCATTCACGGACGCCCGGCATACTGCCGAGGAATCCATAGGCTTCGTCGGCACCGTCGCTAGGAACGACAGCGCACACGTTTGGGTAGAACGGGGTCGACGCTCGAATCCGATCATCGAATTTTTTGGTTAGCGTGCGGAGTGTAACCGTCGCCTTTGCAGTATCCAGAGCCATTTCATAACCTCGCACCCAAGTGAGGCTATTCGGTAGTTAAAAACTCGGGGGTTTGGTGGCCACCGCCCCCCCAAGCCACTTGGGGTCGGTTACTTCAAGCGAGCTTCCAGATCGAGAACCCGCTTTTGCAAGTTCTGAATCACGTAAAGCACGCTGATTGCTTCTTGAGCGCTGGCGAATCCATACGGGCTAGAAGCTGTGATCGCGGCGATCGCATAATCCGGCGTGCCAGCAGCGTCAGCCGGAGTGATCGTCGTAAGCGGAGCAACCTCGAGCGATCCGACTCCGCTCGGCTGAATCGACACGATGTGCTTTGTCGAGCTGACATATCGCACAACCCGGCCGACGCGAACGCTGGTTGAGCCGAGCGACACAACGCAGGCGTAGTTGTCGTCGGCGTAGATCGGCATACCAACGTCGGTTTGAGCGAATCCGGTTCCGGTCAACTCAAAGTCGCCATCGGTAAACACCTCGACCTCGATCGCACCATCGGCCCCGCTGGTGTTGTCGGCTTCGGCAGCCGCAACCCCAACGAAGGCGTTGACTCCGGTTGCCGTAACGTCGCAGGCATACCCTGCGGCGTTGACGAACACGAGCGTACCCTGGTAGATGCGAGTCGATTCCTCGACCGGGTAGCTGCGTTTGCAGCCCTCCTGTCGCTTGATAAGTTGATTGGCGGTCACGGCCATGTTGATGGCTCCTGTCTAAAAAGGATGCGGAACTAGGCCGCTTTGGTGGTCAGGTTGTCAATCCCGTCGTCGACGCGACGAGTCTTGATGTAATCGTCTTCGCTCAGTCCGGCAGAGGCGTAAGCCGTCTTGTTTTGAGCGTACTCGTCTTTGTACTTCTTGTTTTCGTCCGGCGCGCTGTTTGCCGGATCGCCGCTTCCGCCATCGGTTGGCGGGCGCTTCGCCGACAACTGCTTGATTAGCACGGCCTGAACGTCAACGAGCGACGCATTGTCGTCGATGAACTTCGCGGCCAGTTCGGGCGAACCGGCGAGGTTGCAGGCCGCGTTGATATCGGCAGCCCGCTTGCGCTCGGCGGTGACCGCTTCGGCTTGAGACTTAGCGGCAGCCGCGATTTGTGCGTCAGCAGCGGCCTTAATTTCGGCTTGCTTGGCGGCATCATCTGCGGCGTTCGACATGTTGGCGTCGTTCGGTGTGCTCACGTTATTAACTCCGTGCTTGGGAATGTAAGAGCACAAGGCCGCAAGCTGCGTCGGTGCTCGTCGGAAACGGTTATTAAGATCAGCTGCCAGCGCAGTTGCGCCGCCGCTTACTTTCAGTTCTGGCAACACGGTGTCGGCGAATCCGGCCGCAACGGCCTCGTCGCCGGTCATCCATGTTTCGTCGGCCATCATTTGCCGAATCTCGTCGGCGTTCTTTTTATTGTTCTTCGCGAGGTACGTCTCTACGCAAGATGACGTGGCCTTGTCGAGCAGTTCCACGGACTTGAGAAGCTCCTCTTTGTTGCCTTGCACGTAAACGCTCGGGTCGTGGATCATCATCAAGGCGTTTTTTGGAACCTCGACAACGTCGCCTGCCATCGCAATGGCACTGGCGCTCGATGCAGCCACGCCGTCAACCTTCACTCGCACCTGAGCCGGGTGGCTCTTGAGGATGTTGTAAATCGCCAACCCCTCAAACAAGCTCCCGCCCGGCGAGTTGATGCGCACCTCGATATCGGTCACGTCGCCAGCGTCCGACAAGGCTCGCGAGACATGCTGAGCGGAAATCATCCCGGCCCAGTCTGGGCCAATCTGGTCGTAAATCTCAAGCCGTGCCTTTTTGGCCGACGCCATCACGCAACGGAAGTTTGGAGCGTTCATCGCGCGACCCCCGCTCGTTCCAGTTGATCTTGCAAAGTCTGATCCATCGTCGCCAGTGATTCGGCAACGTCTGGCGGTGTAATGCCAAGCGTCTCTTCGGCTTCAACCTCTTCGGCCCGCGTTCTGAAAACGTCATCGCGGCTGCCGCCAAACTCACCGATAACGCGGGTCTTGGTGATGAAGTTTGCCTTGACGGCCTCCGACTTCGCCTTAACCTCTTCGACCGGGGTGAGCGCGAACGGCCATGCCGGCGCGATCCAAATATGTTGCTGATACCACCACGGGTCACGCTGAAACAACGTCGGTGGGATGCTCACCGCACCGACGATGACAGCCTCGACCGTCATTCGGTTCCAGACTTCGGACAGCCAGGCCTCGTCGAGCAACTCTTGGTCGCCTTCGACCATCAACCGGGCCTCGGCCAGCGCGAGGCGTCCGCCAGCGAATGACGTTCCGCTCCAATTCTTGGCGAGCATTTCATAGGGATAGTTCATCCCCGCTGCCATGCGCCTCGCGTTGACCTCGTGGAACTGTTGGTAGTTCGGACCACCGTTGGGCGGTGTCGTGAATCGAACATCTTCGCCGGGGTCGCCGTAGCGAATCGTGCCGGGTCGGATATCCTCATAGCGTGAGCCATCGGTTGACCCACTCGCTGCGGCGGTAGCGGCACGCGACGGCCCCAGGGGCGACACGATAAACGCGGCCATGCAGGCTTGGACCTGAGCGGCAATAATGGCCGCCTCGTCAAGGTCTTTCGCGTCTTTCGCGCGGTTCAGCATGCGCACGAGCCACGGATAGCCGCGACTTTGTCCGGCAAACCATCGCTCGAATACGTGCAGGACGCGGTCGGCTGGATATCGCGTTGACTTCTGGCTGATCGACAGCGAGTCGCCGGGGTGCGTGTCGCGAATGTGATAAGCGACGATCATGCCGCTCGCGTCATGTTCAACGCCCATCCGGCAGAGCGGGTTGCCGATCATGCTCGGCGGTGTTTCAAGCCGCTCGGGGTCGATGACTTCGAGCGTGAGTGGCACCGGCTTATCGGTTCCGCCGCGATCGCTCAAGATTGTGATGGACTCGCCGTCGATCCCGTGGTGACGCGCCACGAGTCGAAGCTCTTGCCAGAGCGAGTGCTTGCCGGTCTTGCCAATCTTCCGATGCAGTCGGGCGTAGCACTCTTCAAGCTCGTCATTCCATTTTTCGGCCTGCGCATCCGTGGCAAGTCCAGGCTTTGCCTTGATACAAGCCTGTGGAGTGAACCCATAGCTCACGACCAAGTTAGCGCGGCTGTCCACGGCCCCGCCGATCGAGTCGCTCCGGTACAACTCGCGAGCACGCTGCCGCATAGTCACGAGGTCTTGCTCAATCGCGCTGTCGGGCGAGAGGCGACTCCCCATCCAGCTTGACCCGCGCGTCGTGTCGGTCTTGGCCGCGTCATGCGCCGAGTTGCGAGGATGATCGCCGTACCGCTCTTGATAGGCGTCGTGCGCGCGGCGCATGGCCATCCGACGAACGCCCCGCTCTGGTGAGAAAGCGTAGACGCAGCGATCAACAAAGCGGCCGAACGTGTCGGCTACTCCGCGATTGATCGTTGGTCGCTTCACTTCGTTCATAGGGGCGGCAGTCGTCGAGCGTAGTTGTTCTTTGATCCGGCCGTCGAACTTCCAGCGGCAGCAATGCGGGCCTCAAGGATGCGAACCTGATCCCACAGGGCAGGTAGGCGCTCTTTTGTGATGATCCGATTGCCTCGGGCTGTTCGCATGAAACCGTGGAGCGTGACCTCGGCAATCGCTGCTCGGGTAAATTCGAGCAACTCCGCGTCGGTCCCCGTGCCCACTGGGTTTTCAATGTCGAAGGCCATGCGATGAGAATAACACCGCGCGGGCGGCGTGCGCTGTGCCTGTTTACTACTGGTAGTAATCGCGCCATCCCGTCGACGATGATTCCGCAAATCGTCGACGCGCTACGCGCTCGTGGCTGGCTTCCCCAGCCCTCCAAGATGGCCCCATGAGCGCCACTCGCTGCCCAGCCCCGCCTGCTGTTGCCCGGCTCACTGGTCGAGCAACCCCACGCTGTCGGATGACCGGCTCGGCAGAATGGTCGCGGCCCGCTAGCTTGATGGCCGGTGCCTCGGTGGAGCAAACTCCAGCGGGACGATGATCTTGTTGTCTTCCGGCTTCCAACTGCACACGTCGCAGCAAATGTACTGCGTACGCCGCTGGGTGTCTTCGTTCACGATCGTCGCGTAGACCGTGAGCTTGCCCGTGCAATGGTCGCACTCGCAGCGGTCGCCACGGTTGTGCCGCCGGGACTGATTTAATCGACCCATAGAAAGCCTCATCGTCGGAACCTCATTTGGCGCATGCGAGACTCGTTCTCTTGCGGCTTCGGCGGAGTGTACGAACGTGACATGATCTTGCCGCCGCGCGTCAGCAGTAACATGGCAACGTAGCTGTACCGGCGACAGTCTCGGAAGTCGTTCGGTATCGCTTCGTTGATCCGGTCCCATGACGTTGTCGGGTTGTTGTGCCTGTCGAGACCATCAACCGGGGCGTCGTTGAGCAACTGCTCCAGGAAGTCTTGATGGTTCGCGATGCTGTCATTGAAGAGTCGATACTTGACCGCCTCGCCGTTGAGTTGGTACTCCAGCCACAATTGCGTTCTGGTCGGGTCGATCATCACGAGGCTGATGCCAGGCATGGAGGTCTTCGCGTCGAGTGTGGTGATCCGATAGTCTGTGTTCATGCCACCAGACGACCCCTTACTTGGCCAGATGTTCAGGCCAGCGCGCTGCATGCCCAGGCAGAACTCGTAGACTCCGTGCGGATTGTATCCAGAGTCGAACAGACCCCACGCAATGGGCAGGCTCGCGCGTCCGTCGGCGTGCGGATACTGACGTGCGGCGATGACTTGAAGTTCGCCAAACGACTGCGCCTCGCCATAGGCGATCGTTGCGCTCTCGCCGTCGGGACCCCAGGCGTCGACGCACCACGGGAAACGGTCGTCTTGCTGACGGTCGATGCCCATCGTCAGTAGCGATCCCCACTTGGGCACGACCGACTCGCGGATTTCCTTGTCAACGATGCGTTCGCCGAGCGACTCCCACGACTGCTTACGCGAGAGCATCTCCCACGTCTCGCCCTTCCACTGATTGACGAAGTTGCGCAACTCTTGCGGCTTGTCTTTGCAGCCGACGAACTCGGCAGCGATGTCGCCCCACGAGAGTGAAAGCGAGTACAAACTCGATAACTGATAACCCGCGTCTACGCCGTCTCGCACTGCTTCGCCTTCGATCCACGATGCGCCGCCCCAGCCGGACCATTCGTAGTGAGCCTCGCCTCGCTCATCAAACAGCGCTGCCGCAGCCTCGTCTTTGACCGTGCATCCATCGGGGCACCACACGCCACGCCGCATGATCCGGCTGCGGTGATGATCTAAGATTGCCTGTTCACACGACTCGCAGTGATAGGTGCCGGTCTTGCGTGCCAAGTCGCGATCGCTTCGACCGCTCTCGCTCTTATCCCAGACCACTCCACCCGGTTCGCCTTCATTGCCGAGCTTGAGTTGCTGGTACTTGCCGCAGTGCGGACACGGGACGTAGAAGCGACAATTCGTACTCGACAGCAGTGCGCGCTCAATGCGCGAACGCCCCTTGACGGTCGGAGTGCTCTCGACAATGAACTTGCGGCGAGGAAACTCTTTGCCGCGATCCATGAACAGCTTGAGCGGGTCGGCTTCTTTGCTGGTCGACTCGTGTTCCCATTTGTCGACCTCATTCGCGTGGCCATACCGCACTGGCTTGTCAGCCAGCGTCGACACCGACCGAGCCCACGCCAAGACGATCTGACACGCTCGCAATCTCACAAGCAACTGATTCCGCTTGCTCGGAGGCTGAAGTTGATTGCGAACGCGCGGGTTACGCTCGGCCATCTTGTACCACCGACCGACCACCTCAACCGCCAGTTTCTGCGACTCGCTGGCGAACATCATCGGACCCGGCGCCACGTCCGATGCCATCATCTGGGCGCATTGCCCGAAGAAAGTTTTCCCGAGCCGACTCGCGAATTGCAACACGATGTTGCGCACGCGATGGTCGTCGAATGCATCGCACGGACCGCCAGGTGCTCCTAAGTGCGGGTAGGCAAAGTGATCGTAAGGGCGACCGTCGGCCGTTTGCACATGCTCGCGGAACCACGCCAGCGAGCGCACCATTGGCGTTGGCTCGAATAGAGCCACGGCCTCGGATAGATCGAATGTCGCTAAAGCACTTCCCACGTAGCCATCTCTTTTAGTAGCAGTCGGATCGCCTCGGCAAAGTCCGCCTTGTTCTCCGCTCGCGTCTCTGCCGGGAACCGCATCTCGAACTCGTCGGGTAGGCACTCCAATCGTGTTTTGATTCGCGCGCACAATTCACCGACCGCTCTCAATGCCTCGGTACGATCGACTAACTTTCCACGCGCGGCTTGATTCTTGAGTCTCCGAAACGTCTCTTGCTGTTTTAGATTCGCGATCTCGGCTGCTAGTTTTTGCGCCGTGAGTGACTGGTCATCGCCCGACCTCGCTCCAGGACGCGGCTTTACGTTCTCCGCTCGCCATGCCTTGGCACCCTCGATCGTGCCCGGCATGCCCTGGCGACGGTACTTGCCAGTTTCACGCTCGCTGATCCCCAGGGCGCGCCCGAGGGCCGCATGCGACAGCTCGACTTGCTCACTCACGCAGCCTCTTGCTCAATTGAGGAGGAACAGCCCAAAAAAACACATAAACCGGCAAAAAACGTTCGAGTCATCACC
>CAZZBK010000029.1:0-44861 GCA_964652155.1 uncultured Planctomycetaceae bacterium
CTCGCCGGGGTTTGCTTCGCAAACCACCAGCCACCCACAACGCTGACGCTCACACGTCGTCTACGCTCAAAGCTAGCGAGATCGAGCGACGGGCCACTCGACGACCACGCGGAAGCCATTGCCCGGATCGCGGCGCGTGGAGCGCGTGACGTCGCGATTCGCGCAGCGTGCCATGCTCGCGGGGTGCTTCCAATCGCCGCCGCGCACAACATGCCCGTGCGTCGCTTCGCGGTCGGAGGTTGCGTTGGGGCGCGGCGTGTAAGCATCAAAACGGTAGGGGTCGGCGCACCACTCCCAGACGTTGCCATGCATGTCGAACAGCCCCCAGTCGTTGGGCGGAAACGAGCCAACGTCGGACGTGCGCCCAAGCACCGCGCCGATGTTGGCGTCGCGGGGCGTCAAGCTGTCGCCGCGGCTGTAGCGGGTCGTGCTCGTCGCGCGGCAGGCATACTCCCACTCGGCCTCGGTCGGCAGCCGATACTCTCGCCCCGCGGCGCGCTCGGCAGGCAACTCGCCGAGCCGGCGGCAGAACGCGACCGCGTCGTGCCACGAGACCATGTCGATGGGAAGCGCATCGGTGTTGAGACCTTCGACCGCCGCGGCACCGCCGCCGAACTTGTAAAACCAGGCGGGGCGTTCGCCCAGCACCGACTCGTATTGCGCCTGCGTCACCTCGCACACGCCGAGCCACCAGGGCTGGGCGAACGTCACGCGATGCGGCGGATGCTCGTCGTGCTCGGCCTGCGCTTCGTCCGCTCTTGAGCCCAACGTGCTCGAGCCCGCCGGAATACGCACGAACCGCATGCCGATCGAGTTACGCCAGGTCTCTCCCAGCGCAGAAGGCACCTGCGCAGGAAACACGGTCGCCAGAACGAGCGTTACCAGGGGGATAAAAAGGCGCTTCCACCCTGTCATGGGATTATTGCCCATCGAGCGACTTGATCTTGATGTTCTTCCAACGGCACTTGGCCCCGGCGGGCCAACTCTTGCCGCCGTGCACCTGCACCGCGATGCTCCCCGAGTCGCCGAGGGTTTGCACGACCTTGGCCTGGTCGTACTGCTTGCCGTCATAGGTCGTGCCGTCGAATTCACTCACCTTCAGGTCGTTGATCCAGGTGGTCATGCGCGGCGGGTTGCCCACCACGCGCACCCGGGCCGTGTTCCAGTCTTTGATTTTCCAGGTCCGGACAAACTCGTCGCCGCTGCACGAGTAGGCCTTGGGCAGATCGAAGCCCGAAGGCTTGGTCGTCAACCTGACAAGCTTCTCGTTCTCGTACGCGCCAAACAACTCGAAGGGGCGATTGTTGAAGCCGCCGGTCCCCTCGCCATAGACATGACCGACGTTCCCCTTCTCGTGATAGTCGACCATCATTTGCAAGCACTGGCCGCGATCGTTGGCGCGCAGAAACAAACCGCTGCACACACCCCAATCGGGCTTCAGATCGATGAGCAACTCGAAGTCTTTGAACTTGCGATCGGTCAACAAGATGCCGCCGTTGCCGCTGCCGGGCGGGTCTTGCTGCCCGACAATCGCACCGTCTTCGACCACCCATTGGCCCCCCGTGCCGTGACCAATTCGCTCGGGGTTCTTGTGCCAACCGCCGAGCGATTGGCCGTCGAACAACGTGATCCAGCCGTCGTCGGCCCGTGCGAACGAAGCCCACAAGAACAGCGACAAAAGCAAAGCGTAACGTTTCATAGTTCCGAGACTCACGAGCGTGTTGAGCAAATAGAGGGACCCTGCGATTGCATTCTCTCGACGAGAGAGAAGTTTCGTTTACGACGCGCACCAGACGCGCCACATCTGGCGATAGGCTTGTTCGAGTTGGGCGGTGAATCGCTTGCCGTCGCACAACGGCGAGGCGGCGAGGTGCCCACGCAATTTCACCCGCGTGTCGACCAACCCAGGCAGATTGCCGGCCAACTGTTGGGCGATGCTAATATACTGCTCGGGTGATTGGGCAATCCAGCCGCTCAGCCCAGCGGCATTGAGCACGCTCGACACCATGCGGCCGGCGTGACGAGCGCCGTAGAGCGTAATGACGGGGACACCCATCCACAGCGCCTCACACGCCGTCGTGTGGCCACTCCAGGGGAACACGTCGAGCGCGATGTCGATCTCTTCGTAGGCGGCGTAGTGCATGCGACCGCCACCCCATTGGTCGCGCAGCTCGACCCGCGCGTCGTCGATTCCTTGCTGCCGGAACAGATTGCGAATCCGATCGGCCACCAGACCGCGAATGGTGTTGCGCACCAGCAGCAGACGCGAGTTCGGCACCTCGCGCAGCAGCCGGGCCCAGAACATCAGCACATGATCGTTGAGCTTCATCAACCCGTTGAGCGAGCCGAACGTAATCTGGCCGCGCTGCACAGCCGGCAGTGGGGCGACGTTCGGGCAGAACGGTGACGCGGTGAAGCAGCAGAAGCTCGGCTCAAGCCGGACGAGCTGTTCGCAGTAAAAACGCTCGTCGTCCGGCTGATCGATGACGCGGTCGGTGATCAAATAGTCGATCGTCGGCACGCCGGTCGTCGAGGGATAGCCCAGGTAGCTGACCTGAATCGGGGCGCTCTTGCGAGCAAACATGGGCAGACGATTGTGCGCGGTGTGCCCCGCCAGGTCGACGAGAATATCGATGCCGTCGGCTTGCACCATCGCGGCCACTTCGTCATCGGTGCGGCCGTGTGTGTTGCGCCATTCATGACCGTAGTTGGCCAGGCGAGTCGTCGTGACATCCGGAGCACTCACGTCGTTATAGAGCACGACCGACGACGCGCGGCGATCGTGATGCGCGAGGATCGGCTCCAGGAAGGACGTGACCGGATGCTCACGCAGGTCGGGCGAAACATAGCCGATGCGCAACGGCCGGTCGGGGTACTTGAGGTTCGCATGGGTCGTGGCCCGGACCAGATGGGCGCCCTGCTGCGGGAAGTATTGCTGATGGATCTCGAAGATCTGTTCGGTCGTGGCTTGCGGGTCGTAGTTCGAGGTCAGCAGCAGGTTGCTATGTGCCGGCGGAAATTGCGGCCGGATGCGCAAAGCCTGCAACGACTCTGCGATCGATTCCTTGAACAGCCCCAACTCCTTGTAGACGTTGGCCAGATTGTTATGTGCGTCGGCATACTCGGGCTGCAATTGGGCGGCGCGCTGCGCACACTGGGCCGCCTCGGTGAGCAAGCCCATCGGGCCCAACACCGCGGCAAAGTTACTGTAGGCCTGCGCGTTATTGGGGTTCAGTGCGATCGCCTGCTTGTAGCACTCGACCGCCTGATCGCGCTGACCCATCGTCAGGTAGACGTTGCCGAGGTTGCTGTGGGCGTCGCTGTAATCGGGCCGCAGCTTGATGGTCTCGCGGAAGCAGACGGCCGCGTCCTGCAATTTGCCGCGCAGGGCGAGGCAGATGCCCAAATTGTTCTGCGCCTCGAACATGTTCGGATCGAGCCGCAAGGCCGCCGAGTGTTCGCGTTCGGCCTCGTCAAGCCGGCTCTGGCCTTGCAGCGCGAGCCCCAGTTGATGATGGCCGTTGGCGTGTTGCGGCCGCAACTCGAGCAGCTTGTGGAACTGGTGCTCGGCCTCGGTGTAACGCTGCTGCTGAATGCGGAGCAGCCCCAGGTCTTCCATGGCGGGCAAAAACTCGCTCTTGATGCGCAGTGCCTTGCGGAAATGCTCGGCCGCCTCGTCCGCCTGGCCTTGCTCAAGCGCCACGCGACCCAGTCGATGCTCGGCCTCGGGATAGCTGGCGTTGCAGCGAAGCGCCAGGTGATACGCTTTCTCGGCCAGTGGGAATTGCCGCTGCCGCTCTCGCATCCGGCCAACGTTGAAGTGCGCCTCCGAGTAATCACCCTTGATCTCGAGCGCACGCTCGTACTCTTCAATCGCCTGCTCGATTTGACCCAGCGACTCAAAGGCTCCGCCCAGGCTGTTGTGGAACACGGGCGAGAACGGATTCAACTCAATCGCCTTGCGAATGTGTTCCAACGCCACGTCGGGTCGGCCAATCTGCGTGGCGATCACGCCGCGCAAATGCCAGGCGTCGGGCTGCAGCGGTGCCAGCTCGTTGATCTGCCGGTAGATGCTCTCAGCTTCCATCAGCTTGCCGCTGCGGTGATATTTCAGCGCTTCGTCGAGACCGTCGCGAATCGTGGGCATGATGTGTGATTACCTATTCGGGCCGGGGCCGTGTTAAGACTTTTTCTTGGGAGTCGATTTCGTTTTGGCAGCGGACTTGCGCGGCGATTTGTGGCCGGCACGGGCCGAGGTGCGGCACCAGTCCTGCCACATCAGGCGATAGGCCGACTCGAGACTGTGCGTGAACGCGACACCGTCACACGCCCCACTGTTGAGCAGTTCGCGCCGCAACGACAAGCGCAACGCGGCGAGCTGAGCCGGAGAGTTGGCCAAGTGGGTCGAGATTTTCACGTACTGCTCGGGGCTCTCGGCAATCCACTCGCCGTGACCCAGCGTGTGCAGCAGGCTCGACACCATGCGGGCGGCGTAACGCTGCCCGCGCAGCGTAATGACCGGCACCCCCTGCCAAAGCGATTCGCACGCCGTGGTGTGACCCGACCACGGAAACGGATCGAGCGACACGTCGATGTCGTGGTACTGGCTCAGGTGATGTGCGCCACCCGGCGGGCCGCAGCGTAGTTCAAGCCGCGAGCGATCCACGGCCCGCTTTTCGAACTGTGCAATGAAGTGCTCCACGGCCGAGCCGTTGAGCGCGTCGCGATACATCAGCAGCCGCGAGCGCGGATTGGCCTTGAGCACCTTGGCCCACAGGTCGAGCACGTCCTCGTTGAGCTTGGCGAGGCTGTGCAGCGAGCCAAACGTGATGAACTTGTTGCGTTCGTAAGGGAGTGGGCCCGACTCGGGGATATCGATGGGCGGCGCAAAGCAGGCGAAACTCGGCGCGAGCCGCACGAGATCTTCGCTGTGCAAGATCGGGTCGCTGATCGGGTCGCACACCGCGTCGGTGAGCCGGTACTGCATCGCCTCCAAGCCGGTCGTGTTCGGGTAGCCCAGGTACGACACCTGCACCGGAGCCACGCGCCGCGCAAAGACCGGCAGCCGACCCCAGGCCGTGTGACCAGCCAAGTCGACGAGGATGTCGATCTGGTCCGAGCGAATCTGCTCGGCGAGCTGATCGTGATCGAGCCAGCGCGTGACGCGCCAGTGATCGGCCAGTTGAGCAAACGCCTGGCTGGTGACATCGCTTACCGCGACATCGGCGTACAGATAGACCTCGAATTGCTCGTGATCGTGATAGGCTAGGAGCGGTTCCATGAACCGGGCCACCGCGTGCTCATGGAAGTCGGGGGACACATAGCCGACGCGCAATTTCCGCTCGGGGGATCGATCGTGCGGGTAGTCGGGCATGGGGCGGTCTTCGTACCCAAACTGCTTGCCCCAGCGGCGGTGCTCTTTGAACAGGTCCTTCTGCTCGACCTCGTTAAGGTAGTTGAGGAAGAACAGCCAGTTGCTCAGCACGACCGGATGTCGCGTCCCCAGCTTGAGTGCTTCGTGGTAACAGAGCTTGGCCTCTTGCAGCTTGCCTTGCACTTGAAAGGCGTGGGCGAGGTTGTTGTAGGCTTCGAGCAAGTCGGGCTTGATTTGCAAGGCGGTGCGGTAGCAGATGATCGCGTCGTCGACTTGGCCCAGGTCCTCGAGCGCGTTGCCCAAGTTGTTGTGCCCCGAGGCATACTGCGGGCGATCGTGCAAGAACCGCTGGTAGAGTTCGACCGCTTCGACGAGCCGCCCCTGGGCATGCTTGGTTTGGGCAAGGTTGTAGCGGGCTTCGATCACGCGCGGGTTAAGTTCGAGCGACTTCTGCAGGAGTTGCTGCGCCTCGTCGAACTCGCCCCGATTTTTGAGCAGCACGGCCAGGTTGTTGAGCGGCTCGATGTAATCGCCCCGCAGCCGCAGCGCCTCGCGGTAGTAGCGGATCGCCTCGTCAACGTGGCCCCGTTCTTGGGCGAGTTGGCCCAAGTTGAATTGCACTTCGGGATACTCGCCTTGCAGCCGCAGGGCCTCGCGGAGGGCTTTGTCCGCTTCGTCAAAATCGCGGAGCTTGATCAGCGCGTGTCCCAGGTTGCAAAACGCCTCGGGGTAGTCTTGCTTGCGAAGGATGGCCAGCCGGTAGCTGGCGATCGCCTCGTTGATCCGATCCAGCGCCAGGTACACGACTCCCAGGTTGCTATGGTACGCGGCCTGGATGGGATCGAGCTTGACAGCCTCGGCGATGCAGCGGAGCGCGAGCTCATTTTTACCCAACTGGTGGCTCAAGACGCCCAGCATGTGCCAAGCCTCGGCATGGGCCGGTGTCGAGTGGATGATGTGTTCGTAGGCGATCGCCGCCTGCCGCAAATCACCGGCTCGGTGCAGCTCGAGGGCCTGCTGCATCGCGTCTGAGGGGACCGCCACACTCACGGCGACTTTTCCTGAAGGGCAAACTTGGACGAGAGAGTTGATCTTCCTATTCTCCCCTCGCACAGCAGGCCGTCAACGATTTGGTGTGGCTTGCAAGTCGTGTGAAGATGGGCGATTATGGATCGTCGGCACTACAATCCCTACGACAGGAACATTCGCATGCGCTCGCCCCGTTTCTCACGCCCCTCGCTCACGACGTGGGGACTTGGTTTGTCGGCCTTCGTGGTCCTCGGCTACTCGGCTGTGCCGGGGGTCGAGTATCTCAGCGGCAAGAAATGGGACGTGCCCAAAGTGGTCGATCCCGGCCCCGCGAGCGGCGCGCCCGCCGATGCCATTGTGCTCTTCGGGGGCCAGGACCTCGCCGCGTTCAACGGTGGAGAAAAATGGCTCGTCGCCGACGGTGTCGCCACGGTCAAAGGGGGCACCCTCGCCACCAAGCAGGCCTTTGGCGATTGTCAGTTGCATCTCGAATGGGCCGCCCCGAGCGAAGTGAAGGGCTCGGGCCAAGGACGCGGCAACAGCGGCATTCATCTGATGGGACGCTACGAGGTGCAGATCCTCGACTCGTTTGACAACTCGACCTATCCCGACGGACAGGCCGCCGCGATCTACAAGCAGAACCCGCCATTGGTGAACGCCTGTCGCAAGCCGGGCGAGTGGCAGACCTACGACATCATCTTCACCGCCCCGCGATTTGATGCCGACGGCTCGTTGAAGTCCCCCGCCTACGTGACCGTGCTGCACAATGGTGTGCTGGTGCAGAATCACTTCGCGCTCGAGGGCTCGACCGCCTGGGACAGGGCTCCGGCCTACGCAGCCCATCCGGCCAAATTGCCGTTCACGATCCAAGACCACGGCAACCCCGTGCGGTTCCGCAACATTTGGATTCGGGAACTGTAGGGTTTTGTGTTGGGTGTTTTGTGTTGGGTGTTTTGTGTTTTGTGTTTTGTGTTGGGTGTTGGGTCTCTTCCCCACGACCGACATCATTCACACGCCACCTCATAAAGCCGCGACCTCTGGTCGCGCTCTTCCACTCGATGCGACATGAACATGCACCGCAGCGCGACCAAAGGTCGCGGCTTTATGAAACGCATGTCCACGGCGTCATTGCCCCTTCGGTGAGCGCGACGCAATCGGGCTTCTCAGCACTTGACCGTCTTGCGTTTGCGGCCGTAGTGCTTGGACTGCTGCACCTTCTGGATGTACCCCGCAGCGTCGGGGACCTGACAGGCGGTCTGGCCCATGTCGACCGGTGACGAAGCCGATCTTATCGTTTACGCCGTGACTGGGTTGCACTCACGGCCTTTTGCCTGACCGCGTTGGGAGCGGGAGCGCCGCGCAGCAACCCTTCGGTGCTCAAATCCTCGTCAAGGTCGGGCCAATGAATGCCATAGCCGCCGCCCGATACTCGCCAGTTCTTGCGTTGAGTCGCCGTCGCGTTGAGCAAGCGCGGATACCAAGCGAGCGGTACCGTAATGGTTCGCCCGTCTCGCAGACTCACACCGAGCGTGTCTTTCGTGATTTTTACGTCGGCCACGCGTTCATCAGCCGTTATCGCCAAAATACCCATGCCATGCCTCGATGAATTTCTCTTGGTGTTGAGTCACCAGTTTATGAATGCGATGCAACTCTTTGGGCGAGAATCCTAAGTTTCTCGCTAAACCCACCGGCTTCAGCCAGAACTTGGCCGACAGCTCATCGTGATCAACATGGACATGCGGCGGCTCATTAGGTTCATGACTGTAAAAGTAAAAGCGATAGGGACCTGTTCTTAAAACCGTCGGCATGAGTGATGTACCGCTTGGGTTTCAACCATCGATTCGCAAAAGGCAAACTCCGCACCGTTTCGCGAGAAGCCGTCCATCCCATCTTAGCCTGCACAATTCAAGAAACCAACTCAGACCCCCGTCACTCCGGTCGCGCCACGGGCAACGGCACGTCGCGAAACTCAAGTTCCAAGTCGCGGGCCGCTCGCAGCCGGGGGTACACAAACCGCAGCTTCGTCGGCTGGCTGTCGGCGCTCTCGCCCGAGAGCGTGATCTTCATTCGCGCCGTGCTGTCGGCAAAACTGTTCGTTTGCGACTGCTTGCGATACGACCGCCCGTGCTGGTCGAGCAGCTCGAACTCGTGCTCCTGGAAGAACACGTCGGTCGGGTCGCTCACGACCAGATCGCGCAACACGGCGAGCGTCAGGTCGCAGCGTCCGCCTGGGGTGGACTCGAGCGCCTCGACTGACAGCTCCAGGTCGTCCTGAAAATGAGGCTTGCGATTCGACAAGTCATTGACTTCGAGCGTCGCCATGTCGCCAACAGCGAGCAAGCCCCATTTGAGTCGCAAGCGACTGAGCGTCTGGGCGCTGGTCGGCGGCGGGCGCAGCCGCAAGGTCATGCTCACTTGCCGTGTGCCGCTCCCCGCGACGCTCCACGAGCCGCTGGCCGCTTGAGCAATGTTCAGATCGACCTCGGTGTCGGTGCGGGCCTGCACCAGTTCGGGTTGCGAGCGATAGGCCACGAGCCGAAAGCGATCTTCCCACATGAACTGAAAATTTAGTTGAAAGCCGTGGGTCACGTCCGAGTCGAGGTCTTCGTAGTCGATCTCTTCGAGGAACGAGCGGCGGGCGTTGGTGATCAGGCCGCGGACCGGGCCACTGTAGGCTGTTGGGTAACGGGTCGGCTTGCCGGCGATGACCACCAAGCCCGGCTGACGCGAGTCGTAGTGCGGACGGACCCGATTGCCGCTCTGCGCACAGATGGCATCGACCGTGGCCCAGAACGTTTGCCCCTCGGCGCGGAGCGTGACGGCGCGCTCCTGGTAATTGCCGTATTGATCTCCCATCAGCAGCCGATTGCCGGTCTGCCGCGCGACGTCGGAGAGCACCTGGGCGATGGGCGCGTCGGTCGCATCGAGTGTGACGTGCGAGGCAGTCCAGAGCTCGGCAATTTTCAGCTTGCGCAACAGGTCCTTCGCCCGAGCGCGGATTTCCGGGTCGGCGTCCTGAACGGCCGACTCGATCTGCGCGCGCGACGCGCCGCCGAGCCGGGCGAGTTCCTCGTGCGCGGCCGTTCGCTGCGGGTACGAGTCGCTCCCAAGCTGACGAATGAGCCGCGCCACGCGCAGCGGCGGCGGCTCCTCTTGAGCCGCTGACACGTTGAGACTGGCAAGCCACACGAGCAGCGCCGCGGCGCCGCGCAACATCCACCCATCGAACGGCATGGCCTCGACTCCCCGAAGAGCGCAACATCCATGTTCAGAGCCGCCGCTGCGGGACTCTGTTGCCTGCGGGGACGTCGTTGAGCTGCGGGCTCGTTGGGGACTGGAAAACCGGGGTGTCGACTGTTAGAACCAACGAGCAACAACGCCTGGGGTCGCTAGCACGTCCTGTGCCAGAGACCGTTCCCCAAAGCTCGCCAAACCTACGTCGAGCCTGGCCTACAAGTCAAGACAAAATAGGTAGCTATGAGCCTCGATTGCCTGAGCGTGGGTGTGTTGGTCGCCGATCATTTGTGTGCGCCGATCACGCATTTACCCCAAGCCGGCGAGTTGGTGCTGACCGACCACCTCGAACTCAATATCGGCGGCTGTGCCTCGAACGCCGGGATCGACCTGGCCCGCGCGGGGGTCAATGTCGCCGTCGTCGGCTGTGTTGGCGAAGATGCCTTTGGGCAGTTCATCATCGACACGCTCTCGCAGGCAGGCGTCGACGCCCGCAGCGTCCGCAAGCTGCCGCGCGTCGGCACCAGCGGCACGCTCATCATCAACGTGCAGGGCGAAGACCGCCGCTTTGTGCACATGATTGGTGCCAATGGCCATGTCACCGCGGCCGATATTCCCCTCGAGCGCGTGCGCGAGTGCAAAGTGCTCTACGTCGGCGGCTATTTGCTCATGCCGGCCCTCGAACAGCGCACCCTCGCCGAGGTGTTCCGTCAAGCGCGCCAGTGGGGTGTTCGCACGGTGCTCGACGTCGTGTTGCCCGGCCGCGAAGAGTTCAGCTCACGGCTCAACGAGCTGCTGCCGCATACCGACGTGTTCTTGCCCAACACCGACGAGGCGGCCATCATCACCGGCCTGACCGACCCGCGCGCCCAGGCCGAGCACTTTCATCGCGCCGGCGCAGCGACGGTCGTCATCACCTGCGGCAGCGAAGGGACGTATTTGCTCAACGAACGCCAGCGGCTGTTTGCCGCCGCGCATCAGGTCCCGTTCGTCGGCGGCACCGGCGCGGGAGACGCCTTCGACGCGGGTTATATCGTCGGCTTGCTCGCCGGCGGCGACGCGCGACAGTGTCTGGCCTGGGGCAGCGCACTGGGCGCGAGTTGCGTCCGCTCGATCAGCGCCACCGAGAGCGTCTTCAATCGCGCCGAGGCCGAGCAGTTCATGCGTGAGCATCCGCTGTCGGTACGCAGTTGGTAGCTCACGGACCCACTCCCCGAGCCGGTCCCTCTCGGACCGGTCGTGCACGGTCCGCAGCACCCTCTCGCCGCCAGATTCACACCACCGGTCCGAGACGGACCGGCTAGGATCGAACTAGACTGCCGGGTGCCATGCCCACGTCCGCGTGGGCATGTTTGCTGTGATTAACATGCTCACGCGGACGTGAGCATGGCACGCAACACGTTGTTCACGGGGCCATTTCGGCCACGGCGCGGTCGAGCTTTTCGAGCGTCTCGTCGACGTCGGCCAAGCTCATCGCCGACGCAAAGCCATGATGGCACGCGCCGCCACCGTAGTCGTGAAAGTACACCCCGTTGCAAATCGCGGCCGCGATGAACTTGAGCATCGTCTCGCGTTGGTGCTTGGTGGCGTCGCGATAGTTGCGCAACTCGTCGGTCACGCCAAAGTAAATGCCGAACCGCGCGCCGAGCCCTTGCACGCGCCCCACGACCTGGCGGCGCTTGAAGATCTCGGTCAGCCCGGGGAACAGCCGCGCGCCCAGCGCGTTAATATGGTCATAAAAGCCCGGCTCGCAGTAGGCCCGGATGGCGGCAATGGCCGCGGCGACACTCACGATGTGTCCGTTATACGTTCCGCTGTGCTGGCAAGTCCCCTGCGGCATGAGCGTTTCCATGATGTCTTGTCGGCCGCCGAAGACACTCAACGGATATCCGCCGCCGACCGCCTTGCCGATCGTGCACAGGTCGGGCGTTACGCCCAGGTATTCTTGTGCGCCCCCTTTGCCCATCCGGAAGGCGCAGAGCACTTCGTCGAAAATGAGCAGGATGTTGTTGTCGCGCGTCAGGTTGCGGAGCGCGGCGAGGAATTCGCTCGAGGGCTTGATGCACCCGGCGTTGTAGTAGATCGGTTCGCAGATGACCGCCGCCAGCTCATGTTTGTGCTGCTCGATGGCCCGCGCGAGCAAGTCGGGTCGATTGTAGGGGACGAGCACGAGCTGTTCGGCGAGCCCCGGCGCGATGCCGGTCGAGCCGGGCCACAGGGTCGGCGCGGTCTCGTCGCCGAGCTTGTCGGCCGGTGTGCCGATCGAGTACATGACCTGATCGTGATAGCCGTGAAAGTTGCCTTCGATCTTGAGCAGCTTGGGTCGTCCGGTGAACGAGCGTGCCAGGCGGATGGTGTGCATCGTCGCCTCGGTGCCCGACCCGGTGAAGCGGACCCGCTCCAAGCTGGGGATCGTGTGGCACAGTAGCTCGGCCAACTCGGTGTGCAGTTCGTTCTCGTAGGAGCAGGCCGCGCCGCGATCGAGGGCCGCCTCGACCGCGCGGCGAACACGTGGGTCGCCGTGGCCGAGCAGTGCCGCGCCGTGCGAGCAGCACAGGTCGATGTACTCCCGGCCGTCGAGGTCCCACAGTCGGCAGCCCTTGGCCCGATCGAAATATAGCGGATGGCCAAGCGCCTTGTTGACGCGCGTCGAGGCTGACACCCCACCGGCCAGAAATTGTTGAGCTTTAGCAAATTGAGCTTGGACGCGATTCATGAGGGCGCTCGATTAAACGATGGCAATAGACTCGAAACACGAACCCTTCTCCCACTGGGAGAAGGTGGCGACGCCGTCGCCGGATGAGGGGAGCTTGCAGGACCTTATCGCAACGACGACAAACGATCGCTCGAAACAACGCGATTGCGCTGGGCCAAAATCGCCAACCGATGTCGCGCTCCCGTAAACCCTCACCCGGCCTTCGGCCACCCTCTCCCGGCGGGAGAGGGACTCAAGGTAACACGCGAACCTCGATGCGCGAAGCGTGCTCGCCGGCTACGTAGACACGTTGCGTGGCGCTCTGGAACTGCTCGGCCTGGGCGCTGTAAATGTCGGTGAAGGTTTGCGGGTTGCGATCGAACAACGGGAACCACGAGCTTTGCACCTGGATCATGATCCGGTGCCCGCTGCGAAACGAGTGCCCCACGTCTTGCAAGCTGAACCGCACGCGCGTCGGCTCGCCGGGCTTAAATGGAATCGGCTTCTCAAAGCTCTCGCGGAATTTGCCACGCATGATGTCGCCCCGCACGAGTTGCTGATAGCCGCCGAGTCGCACCAGCGTCGGGTTCGGGCTCGGATCGCTCAGGTCGTCGGGATAGACGTCGATCAGCTTGACGACAAAGTCGCTGTCGGTGCCGGTGGTCGAGACCCACAAATCGACTTCGAGCGGGCCGACGAGCCGCACGTCGTTGTCGAGCGCGTCGGTGGTGAACGTGAGCACGTCGGGTCGGCGCGCGGCAAAACGCTGATCGCCGCTCATGTACTCGACCGCCATGATGTTGCTGATCTTGTCCGTGTGTGGGACCGGCTTGGCGGGGTCGCTCGTGTACTCGGCGAAGCGGTTGCCTTTCGGAGGCGCGTCCCAGCCGAGCTTGCCATCCGCCAGTAAATAGAGCGACCGCGGCTCGGCTTGCTTGGGGGGCCAAGCGTCGTGGCGCTGCCACTCGTTCGTACCGGTCTCGAAGACCCAGGCCTCGGCGTGTTGGCTGCTCCCTTTGTCTTTCAGGTGGCGTTCGAACCAATTGAGCTCGATCGTCTCGCGATAATAGACCGACGTCTTACTGTTGAACCGCACGTCGCCGAGCACGTCGCCATCGCCCCGCGCCCAGCCGCCGTGGATCCAGGGGCCCATGACCAGCGTGTTGTCGGTTTGTGGGCTTTGCTTTTCGATCGAGCGGTAGGTTTCGAGCGCGCCGAACAAATTCTCGGCGTCGAACCAGCCGCCGACGGTCATCACCGCCGGGCGAATGTTCTTCAGATGGGGACGCAAATTGCGCGCCTGCCAGAACGAGTCGTAGTTGCCATGCTTCATCAGCTCATGCCAGAAGGCGACCTCGTCTTTCATGTGCAGCGTGTTGGCCCTCGAGAGGGGACCCATCCGCAAAAAGAACTCGTATCCGTCCGGGGTGCCGTGATCGAACAGGTAATCGAACTTCTTGGTCGGCTCGGGGCGCGGGCGACCAAACTTGACCATGAAATTAAAGGCGTGCGTGAGATGCAACGCCCCGTGATGATGCCAGTCGTCGCCGATGAACCAATCGCAGATCGGCGCTTGAGGCGAACAGGCTCGCAAGGCCGGATGAGCGTCGATCATCCCCGCGGCCGTGTAGAAGCCCGGGTACGAGATACCGTATTGGCCCACTCGCCCGTTATGGCCACTCACGTTTTGCAAGAGCCACTCGATGGTGTCGTAGGTGTCGGTGCTCTCGTCGATCGCCGTCCGCTTGGGCTTTTTGGCCAGATGCGGGCGCATGTTCTCGTGCTCCCCTTCGCTCATCCAGCGGCCGCGGACATCCTGATACACGAAGATATAGCCCTCTTTGCCAAACAGCGGCGAGGGACCCAAGTCGCTCTTGTAATGGTCGACGCCGTAGGGACGCACGCTGTACGGCGTCCGGTTGAGCAGCAGGGGATACGACTGGCTTTTGTCCTTGGGGACATAGACAGCCGTGAAGAGCCGCACGCCATCGCGCATCGCGATGCGGTACTCGTACTTGGTGTAGTTGGCTTTGACCACGTCGAGCCCTTGGGCAGCGACGACGGCCGGTGCGAGGAGCGCGAACAAGCCGACGAGCGGCGCAAGGCAGCGTGAAAGGGGTGTCATGGTGTCGCGGCACGGTGGGTGACAAATAGGGCGGGATGAGTGAACCGTGCCTATTGTAATTGCCGCGAAATGCGAATGCGAATCGAGACCGAAATGCTTGACAGTCTTTTCTTATCGAGACGCACATGCGTACCGAAATTGGTCGGAAAAGGCTTCGTGGCTTGCGTTAGAAATTCGGATAAATATGATGCGCTACTATCCAATCGAAAAAAGCTGTGATTTCGCCAGAAACCAAGATTTCATTCCTACGGATATTCAAATTGCCATGTCGGATAATTCTGTTCTCATTTCAATCTTATCTGCGATTGGTGGGTTAATCGTAGGCCTGCTCATGAAAGTTGCTGAGCCGATGGCGATTTCGGCAATGTTTGGCCCTGATTTGCGGATCGGTTTTAGGCCGGACGGAAATCATCAAGTCAAAACCAGGAAGTTTTCTGGTCCGACAGTTTATCATCAGTCCCTCGCAAACAGACCGCCCATAGCTCAGCAGGCTCCATCGTGGAATGTGACTTATGTAAGAGTTCGCGTTTGGAATGAAAAGACTCGTTATGCCAAGGGTTGCCGCGGATTTTTGGTAAATGTAGAGGCAATTGATAATTCAGGTAGGTTTGTCCCAACTGGATATTGCGACAGTATTCAATTGAAATGGTCGTATCTTCCAGAGGGAAGCCCACAGCTTGTCGATCTACCAAAGGGGGTAAATCAGTATCTTGATGTGATAGAGGCGACTGAAGATCGAACAAATTTCACACCGTGCACAGTGTCGATGCCGTCAGCGTACGACAGCATTTTTGATAAAACAGGTGTGTTTCGATTTACAATCGTGGTAACGGCGGAAGAGACCGAGCCACAAGAAATCAAGTTACAAGTTAGCTGGAATGGAATTTGGAGTGAAATTAACGTTCAGCAAACGTGCATCGACCACATCGATTAAAATGCTTCGCCTGAAGTGGCGGCGCATGACGTCGAAGAGATCGGCGGCAGAGCCGCCGGCTTGGGTGGCTACCGTCGCAGGGCGCTGTCGGCTTTTTGCGCGAGCTGCTCGTACTTCTGCGCCTCGCTCGTCTGCCCGCGATACTCGCACATCCGCGCGAGATTCGAGTACGGCACCCCCAAGGCCGAGCGGCTGAACGAGCGGGTCTCGACCGCTTGCTCGATCCAATTCGCTCCGCGGCGGGTCAACTCGACGGCCGTGTCTTGTTGACCGACGGCCCAATAGGACACGCCCATGCTGACGAGCATTTCGCCCGAGAGTCCCAGTTCGCGACTTCGCGCGGCGAGGGGTGGTTCTTCGATCGTGGGTCGCGCCTGCTCGAAACACGCGACGGCCTGTTTGTGGTCTTGGCCTTGAATGGCGTGGATCGAGCCGAGCCGGAAATAGGCGCGGGCCACGAACTGCTGTTCGATCGGCGGAGACTGACGGCCAACGCGGCCCCGTTCGAGACAATTCGTGGCGAGTTCGCCGTACTCGAGGGCCTTGTCGAGGTCGCCGCGGCGTTGGGCAATGTGTGCGGCGTCGGAGAGTAGCTGACCCATCTCCCAATACCAACTGGCGCGCAAGGCCTCGTCGTCGCTGGCGTTAACGCGGGCGCGGGTGATGTCGACGGCTCGTTCGACCCAGGGGTGAATATCGCCGGCCGAGTCGAGCGCGGCGGCGACGCTCAGCGTCCGCTGGGCGAGCCGGAAGGTGGCGTCGCTCAGCGCCTCGGGCGCGCCGGCATGCAGTTGGCGAATCAAAAGCTGCGCGCGGTCGAGCCAACGCGCGGCGCTGGTCGTCTTGTTCTGCCAATCCCCTTCGGCGATGTCTTGCGCGGCGCTCAGGTGGGCGTCGATGAGCGTGTCGACTGCCACGCGACGGATGTGCGGACGGTCCGACGGGGTCATCGAGTCAGCCAATTCGATCGCGCGTTGGTGATGTTCGAGCGCCTGGGGGAAATCGGCCTGCGGGCCTCGCGCGAGCAAATCGCCCAGCACGCGATGCGCGCGGGCCTGCCACTCGGCGCGTCCAGCGGCACGCTCGATCGCAGAGTGGGCTTCGTTCAGCGCGGTGTCAATTTCTCCCAGCGCGGCCAAAGCCTCGGCGCGCGCCAGTCGCGCTTCGACATTCTCGCCGTCGGCCTGCACCGCGGCCGTCGCCGCCTGCAAGGCGTCGCGCAGCTTGCCCACCCGCGACAAGACGGTCGCTTTCGTGCGAATTGCCCGCACCGATTGGGGATCGAGTTGCAAGGCGGTCTCGACGTCGGCGAGCGAACGGCTGGGGCGATGCTTCAAATTCTGCTCGGCTCGCATCAGAAACGGCAGCGCGTCGAGGCAGTCGAGCACGATCTGCTGCGTTTGGCCGGGCGAGCGCGTGTTGGCAAACGAGAGCGTGACGCCGCGCTCGGGATAAGTCTGCCCGATCGGTTTGCCGGTCGCGTCGCGCTGTTCGATCGGCTCGATTTCCAGCAGCGACAATTGTTGCGCGACCGAGTTGATGGGGAGCGGCTGGCGCAAATGCACCGTGGCCGAGAGGAGTTGTTGTTGAAAGAAAGTCGCTTCAATGCGGGCGAACGGCTCGACCAAGAAGGTCTGCTGGGTGACGGTTTCATGCTGGGTCGATTTGATCGGTTTACCCCAGGCGGCCTGCACGTCGGCTTGGCTCGCGTTGCCAATTTGCACGCCTTGAAAGAAGAGCGGTTCGAGCTTTTCTTGCGGCGGCGCGACAACGTCCGTGGGCTCGATAATGCGCAGCTTGAGCGGCGCGGTCGGCTCGCCCTGGGGGCGCGCGAACTTTACACCCTCGTCGGCCCACGCACACGGCGCGGCGACGACGAGCGCCGCGATTCCAAAAGCCCAGACCCGATTACGACGATTCCTCAACATAAGCGTCACTCGTTCCACACGGTTGTGGCTCAGTTTGGTCGCCTGTCGATCGAAAAGACACCCACAAAGGGCGGCGAGTATAACAATCCCCCTCGTTCGACACGAGAGCAACGCGCGCTGCTAGCAATGACGTGCTTGCACACCCGATACCGGCTGCTACCCTGATGCGATCCACAACAACATTCCGGAGTTGTCTGCACCATGAGCGCCAAGAAGCACGTGACCCGATTCGATCATGCCTGGCAACTGATCGAGCGCTGGGTGGCTGACGACGAAGTGAATGCCATCGCGGTCGGGGTCGGCGATCACGCGGGGCTCAACGATCGGCGGCAGTCGGGCTATCAACGGCTTGATCGCTCGCAGCCGCTTGTCGAGGAGCCGATCTTTCTCATCGCCTCGCCGAGCAAGCCGGTCACAGCACTCGCGGTGATGCTGCTCGTCGAGCAAGGGGAGCTCAAGCTGCACGACCCCATCTCGCGGTACCTGAGCGAGTTCACTGGCGGCGGCAAGCGGCGGATCACACTCGGTCACTGCTTGACCCACACCTCGGGGTTGCCCGACATGGTGGCCGAGAATTTGGAGCTACGGCGTCAGCAAGCTCCGCTCGACGCATTTTTCGCGGCCACCTGCCGTGCCCCGCTCTCGTTCAAGCCGGGCGAAGGGGTGCAGTATCAGAGCAGCGGCCTGCTGGCGGCTGCGCGCGTCGTCGAGAAGCTGGTCGGCGAACCGCTGCGTGAGTTTCTCAAGCGTCGGGTGTTCGATCCGCTCGGCATGACCGACACGTCGATGGGGATGACCGACGCTTGGACGCAGGACGAGGGAAGCGCCCCGCCGCGGGTCGAGCGGATTGTTGAGGTCCGTGCCCCAGCCGAGCTCGCTGACCCACAGTGGGGTTGGAACAGCGAGTATTGGCGTCGATTGGGAGCGCCCTGGGGAGGCTTGCTCGCCACGGTGACCGACTGGTCGAAGCTCTGCGCCCATCTCATGCAGGTGCAGCGCGGCGACGAGGGGGTGATCCGCGCGTCGACGCTTGCGGCCATGACGGCCAATCAACTCGAAACACTGCGCGGCATTAGCGCCGACGACCGGCGATGCAAGCCCTGGGGACTCGGCTGGCAATTGAATTGGCCCGGCGATCCGCTCGAATGCTTCGGCGACCTGCTGTCTCCCGCCGCCTACGGTCACTGGGGCATGACCGGCACGATGGTCTGGATCGACCCGGCGCGCGATCGGTTCTGCGTCGCGCTCTCGTCGCAGCCGCTCGAAGTAACGCCGCGACGACAGACGAACCTGAGCAACGCGATTTGCGCCGCGCGGTAAACGCTCCCAGAGCCGGTCCGTCTCGGACCGGATGTGAGAGGAGCGCCGGACGATTACGCGGCCAAGTTCGCACGACCGGTCCGAGACGGACCGGCTAGGGGGCACATGCATCCGGTCCGAGACGGACCGGCTAGGGGTCAGGCGACGCGCCAGCGGCGGTGGAACCGTGCGGTCGTGGCGAGCAGCACGCTCGCGTTGAGCAGCAGATAAAACACGATGCACGCCGCGTAGGTGCTCCAGTCGCCGGCGCGTCGCAGCTCGAGCACGTCGCCTGAAAGCGGCAACGCAAACACGCCCGAGAACGGGCTCACAAAGCGGCAAAGTTCAATCGCGTCGCGCAATTCTTGAGAGAGGACAAAGGTCTCGGCGAACATGACGATCGCCGGCGGAGCCATGAACAGCGCGGCAATAACAAGGTACGCGGCCAGCATGGCGTGCGTTGTCTTGCTGAACAGCACCGACGAATAAAGGGCGATCGTCGCGGTGGTCAGGCTCACCACGACGAGCAGCGCCAGATAACCGAGCAGCGTGAGCGCGTTGAACCAGTAGAAGGTGTCCATGACGCAGGCCAGCGCCAAGGGCCAGAGCAAAAAGCCGGTGAGCACGGCCGAGATGCGCCAGGTGGCGAGCAGTTTTCCCCAGAGGATTTGCCAGGGGGACAGAATCGTCACCAGCAACAGCTCAAGCGTCTCCCGTTCGCGCTCGCTGCTGATGCTCCCGGCCGTGAACACCGGCCCGACGAGCACGTTGAACAAAATGATGTAGCTGATGTACCAAGGGAGATATTGTCGCCAGAAGTACAGACACACGGCCATCAAGGGGAGCGCGAGGATCATGCTCACCTGGATCACGATGCGAAGCATCAGGGTCCCTTGACTGAACAGCTCGCTTCGTAGTTCCTTGTCGAACACCGGATTGGCGCCGTCCGGGAGGAGGTCGTCTCGCTTGGGCGGAGCAAAGAGCCGATCGGGGAACGCATCGCGCTGGATCACCATGCCCACGGCGGAGGTGAGTTCAGCTTTCTCGTCGACGACCTCCTTGCCTTCGCTGCCCACGTCCTCGGGATGGAGCAGGCGCTCGACCGTGAGCCGCATGAGGAGCACGACCACGGTCGCCGCGACGGCCGGGACGAGCGTGACGACCATGACCAGTCGGAAGGTCGCGCCGCCCCCTTCGAACAGTTGCCAGAACCAAACCGCGACGAGAGCGGTGGGTAGAATCAGCAGGTAAGACACGACGAGACTGGCGGCCGTGCGTTGAAAGTAACTGCTGCACCAGAGACTGATCATGCCGTAGGTGACGACCGAGAGGAGCAAGGCCCAGTACAGGGCCAGCAGCTCGTAGAACGAGACGCCCCCCAGCGGCAGGCAGAGCATCACGATTGGCAACGAGGCGACGATCAGCAACACGATATGCCCGAGCGACGAGAGCAGCTTGCCCAACACGATCGCGCCGGGGCGCAGAGGGCTGGCAAGCAACATCTCGTAGGACTTGCGTTCCTTTTCGCCGGTGATGGCCCCGGCCGCGAAGCTGGGGGTCATCAGCGACGCGATCAGGTACTGGCCTAGGAAGAACAGGTTGACGAGCGTCCGCGCCTCCTGCGAGTTGGTCATGTCGATCTTGCGGGCCTCGGGCCAGGCGGCGACGACCAGCAGCGACAACAGCCCCACGTAGCCGAGCAGCAACAGGAACGCTCTCGGCTGACGTAAATTCAGCAGCAGCTCGCGTTGCAGCACCGGGTTGTTGCGGAGGTACATTGGGGAGGGGCGAGGGGTGTGGGACGCGGGGTGAGAAATGAGACGGGAGACGGGAGTGGAAGAGATTACGTTAGCCGCTGGCGCGCAAGCGGAGCGCGTAAACGTTGCGCAGCGCTACGGTCACCCTGTTACCGAAAAGAAAGGACCACGGATCGCTTAGCGATCGCCGTAGCCTTGGGGATGGCGGGAGTGCCAACGCCACGCGGTCTCGACGATCTCGCGTAGCTCAGTATAACGCGGTTGCCAGGCAAGTTGAGCCTGCGCGCGTCGCGAATCGGCCACCAAGGCCGGTGCGTCACCCGGCCGACGCGGAGCCATCACCACCGGGATCTCACGGCCGCTCACCGCGCGACACGCGTCGATCACCTCACGCACGCTGTGTCCGCGACCGGTCCCCAGATTGAGTTGCAACTTGACCCCCGGCGCCAATTGGGCCAAGGCGGCCAAATGGGCCGAGGCCAGGTCGTCGACGTGAATATAGTCGCGCAGGCAGGTGCCGTCGGGCGTGGGATAATCGTCGCCGAAGACTGCAATGTGCGGCCGCTGAGCGAGCGCGGCTTGCATGACCAGCGGGATCAAATGCGATTCGGGCTGATGGTCTTCGCCGATGTCACCCTCGGGGCTGGCGCCGGCCGCGTTGAAGTACCGGAGCGCGGCGTAGCCCAGTCCGTAGGCGTGGGCGTAATCGCTGAGCACTCGTTCGATCACCGCCTTGGCGTAGCCGTAGGGATTGATCGGCAGCCAGGGCTCGTCTTCGCTGATCGGAATGCGTTGCGGCTCGCCGTAGATGGCGGTCGTGCTGGAGAACACGATCTTGTTCACGTCGCACTTGCGCATCGTATCGAGCAGCGAGAGCGTGGCGACCACGTTGTTGAAGTAATACTTGGCCGGGTCGGTCACGCTTTCGCCGACCAACGTGAAGGCCGCGAAGTGCATGACGGCTTCGATTCGCTTCGTGCGGAAGATTTCGCTGAGATGGGCCGGGTCGTTGAGTTCACCGACGATGAGCCGCGTGGCGTCGACCGCGCCGCGATGTCCTTGCGAGAGGTTGTCGTAGACCCAGACCTCGTGCCCGGCGCGGACCAATTGCCGCACGGCATGCGAGCCGACGTAACCTGCACCACCTGTGACCAATACACGCATCGCTCGACCTTTCATACGCGCGAGATACTGAGCAAGTCTAGCACATGCCCGGCGGTTGCCGGTTATACCGATTAAAGCGTTTAAGAGTGCTGAAAGACCCACGCCGGCGACTCGGTCGCCGAAACACGGCGGCAGAGCCGCCGGCTTGGGTCATCACCTCGATCAAACTGCGGGGCACTTCGCTGTAAAAGCCGATGATTGGACATAGACACAAAACCGACCGAGAACGTGCCCCATGCCCAAACCATTGCGACCCGTGCGAGCGGTGGCCGAAGCGCCCAAGCGGAATTGGGACACGGCGTTTCTCAACTACATCCGCACCGAATGTCACTTGTCGGCGAATACGGTCGCCGCGTATGGGCGTGACCTGCGCAAGTTTCGCGAGTGGCTCTGCGAACGGTCGCTTGCCGAGTTGGGGGTGACCGATCTGGCCGACTACGCGGCGTGGCTGCACCAGCGCAAGCTCGCACCGGCCAGCATGGCCCGACATATCGTATCGCTCAAGCTGTACTTTCGTTACTTGCAGTTAGAAGGCATTCTGCAAGAGAACAAGGTGGAACTGCTCGGCAGCCAGAAGCTCTGGGAGCGGATCCCGAGCGTGCTCACGCCGCGTATCGTCGAGTCGCTGTTCGACGCCCCGGCGGCGGGCGATCCGTGGTGGCGACGCGATCGCTCGGTGCTCGAATTACTCTACGCGACCGGCTGCCGGGCGTCAGAAGTCGCCACGCTACGGCTCTGCGATCTGCACTTGGACGAGGGCTACTGCCACGCCCACGGCAAGGGAGACAAACAACGGTTGGTGCCCATCGGTCGCCGGGCCGTCGAGGCGATCGAGACGTACCTGCGCGAGGAACGTCCGCGATTGCTCAAGCAGCCGGACAACCCTCCGCCGTGGCTGTTTCTCTCATCGCAGGGCAAACCGTTGCGGCGCGAGCGGCTCTGGGAGTTGGTCACCCGCTATGCGCGGCGAGTGGGCGCGCCGGAGGGGGTCAGCCCGCACACGCTGCGGCACAGTTTCGCGACCCATTTGCTTAGCGGCGGCGCCGATCTGCGTTTGGTGCAAGAAATGCTCGGTCACGCGAGCATCGCGACGACGCAAATCTATACGCACGTCGACCCCTCGCGGCTCAAGGCCGTGCACAACAAGTTTCATCCGCGCGGCTGAACGCGGATTGCCCATGACATTGAGATGGGGCCCCAAAGCCCAGAGAAAATGCCGAGCTGGGGGCACTTACCGAGGAGGGCCAACATTTCTATAATCAGCCGCACCAGTGTCGTGCTAGCTGGCCCGCTCAGCGCAAAAAATGAGGGCCCTTGTTCGCCGGGACAAGGGCCCTCGAAGGCTGCCCGAACCGTTCGCGAGGGGTTAATTCGCCCAGGTTCGGAGACCCACAGCCACTATGTGCTATCGGGCTGGGCGGCATGTCGACTTGAGCCCCCCTCAATTGGATTGTTCTGCGTCAGTCGCTGGAACAACTTTTTGACGGAACGTTCAGCATAGTCAGCACAGATTATCACGCGACAGGACCCCGAGCGGATCGCGATCCTCATTCGGCCCCCACGGAGAACGCAACACCATGCGACGAACCTTGGCTAAGCTCGCTCTGGAAGATGGCACGGTCTATGAAGGACTCCCGTTCGGCGCCGAAGGTGAAGTCGACGGCGAAGTCTGCTTCAACACCTCGATGACCGGCTATCAGGAGATCGTCACCGATCCCAGCTATCGCGGCCAGATTGTCGTGATGACCTACCCGGAGATCGGCAACTACGGCGTGAACACCGACGATCTCGAAAGCGCCAAGCCACACTTGGCCGGGTTCGTCGTCCGCGAGTTGAGCCGTCGGGTGAGCAACTTCCGCGCGCAAGGCAGCCTGGAAGACTACCTGCGTGCCGCGGGGGTCGTGGGGCTCGAAGGCATTGACACCCGCTCGCTGGTGCGTCGCATCCGCAGTCGCGGCGCGATGAAAGGGATCATCTCGACCCAGGACTTCGACGACCAGAGCCTAGTCGCCAAGGCCCGCAATAGCCCCGGCCTGGTGGGGCGCGACGTGGTGCGCGAAGTGATGCCGGCCGCGGCCCGCGAGTGGACCGAAAAACTGCACCCGCTCGCCACCTTGGCCCCCGCCTCGACTCAGTCGAGCGACGACCTCCATTCGCTGCCGCACGTCGTGGCGATTGACTACGGCATGAAGTGGAACATCCCCCGGCATCTGGCCAACCTGGGCTATCGCGTCACAGTCGTCCCCGGCACGACGACCGCCGAGCAAGTGCTGACCCTCAACCCCGACGGTGTGTTTTTGTCGAACGGCCCGGGCGACCCCGAGCCGCTCACCTACGCCATTGGCACGATTCGCGATCTGCTCGGCAAGAAGCCGATCTTTGGCATCTGCCTGGGGCATCAACTGCTGTCGCTGGCGTGCGGCGCAAAGACATTCAAGCTCAAGTTTGGCCATCGCGGCGCGAACCAGCCGGTGATGAACCTCCAGAACGGAACGGTCGAAATTACCTCGCAGAACCACGGTTTTGCGGTCGAGGAGTCATCGCTCAGCGACGATCTGGTCGTGACGCATCGCAATCTCAACGACGACACGATTGAGGGGGTTCGGCATCGTCGCTACCCGGCCTTTAGCGTGCAGTATCACCCTGAAGCCTCGGCCGGCCCCCACGACAGCAGCTACCTGTTTGGTCAGTTCAAAGAATTGATCGGCCGGTAAGCGACGCAGCGGCAGAAGCTTAACGTTTTCTGGTTAGCGGCAATCGCCGATAGCATTGCTATCGTAACACCTCGTCTTCTCATTTTGGCCACGGTCTTCAATACTACGTCTGGAACCGGCGAGGCGATACGTCTTGCACGATGTGGACCTGAGGAAGTTACAAAGCCGCCGGGGTGATGGAGCGCAAAGCATGTCTGAGTCGATGAACGAACTTTATGCTCGATACGTTGCCGTGATCAAATTCTTTAATACGGAACTCAATCGCAGTGAGCTAAGGTCATCGACCCTGGCAACGCTGAAATTGCACGCTTTGTCGGCGGATGAATTTCCCGAGTGGTGGGCGCATATTTGCTCCGTCAAGGAACTTCATGCGCGTTGGATCGATCGGCTCAACGACCCAGCCGAGGCCTGGCGCAAAGCCTGCCAGGAGACCGCCAACGAATTGGGTAAAATTCCTATTCGTCGCGTCGCAGCTTAGCGACACGCTTCGCGGGAGGATTTGAGTTTCTTTGGGAGAAAGATTCTCCTGGTAAAATAAACTCTGCCGAATCGAACATCGCTTGAAGAAAACTTTCAATCGCCTTTCCCCGAAATATTTGCTTATCCGGATACGAGCGAGGAGTAATCAGTATGACTCCTTGGGTTCGTAAGGTTCGCGCGGCTATCTGCCAAAGTAACTTCGCGGTTTGATCGGTCATCTCAAGGTTCGCAACCACACGATCGATCAATTCACTGATAATATTGCGGGCGGTTAATTGATTTAGGGAATTGAGATCAGCCATATCCAGCCATTCTTGGAACGCGGCAACATCGGCGAAAACATTCTCCTCGAACGATTGAGGAAGTCTCTCACCGGCAATTTCATACTCTTGACGAATGATCTCCTGGACCGTGGGGCGGTCACCCGCAATTCGTCCGTTTTTGAAAACAACGACCTCGGCATTGCCCCAAGGGTAGATCGACAACTCTTCTTGTTTCACCGCAATCCCTGGGACACCCGTATCCGGGCCAACAAACACGATCTCCACGAGATCGTCTCGCGTCAACTCGAATCGATCCGCCCACGGCTCTAACCATAGAATGCCGAGTTCAGTATCAGTTTGACAAACGCGTAGCGTCGGAGCATTCCCAAGTTGATCTGCCCAGGGCGCTAGCCAACTAACAACGAGACTATCTCCCGTATTACGAACGTGTAGTGTCTTTCGCACCAATGGTTCAATTTGTTCGCTCATAACGGTCACGTTTGATGGCAAGCTAGCCAAGCAACTCCAAACACCGCTCGATTAATTGTAATCGAATTTCTGACGTGGGTCGTCCGCGTTTGCGAACAACTTGTTCACAATAGAATTGGCGCCAAGCCTCGAGCATGGGGCGATCCACGCCGAGTTTCTCTAGCTCGTCGCGTGTGATGTTGTGGAGACTAACCTGCGCATCATTAGCGCCGACTCCCCAAAGTCGATGGCCAAACTCTTCGAGCGTCATACCAGGAGGTATCGGCAACGCGGTGGACATTTCGCCCCGAACTTCCCAAGAGAGTGATACTCGATCAGCCTGTGATAAAGGCAGACCGCTTTGCTCCTTTGCACTTCGGTTTTAACCGAGAAACTCCACGGTTTCCACACACTCAAGGCAGGAAAGTACCGCGTAACATAGATCAGAATGGAGGTAAAGGCGGGTCGCTTAGCGGCCGGTGAGCAGGAAGTCGATCACGTCCATCACGCTCAGCGAGATGTGCGGGTTGCGGATCGCGTCGTTGTCGAGACAGTGCTGCCAGGTGGCCATCGCGTGGCGAACATACTGAGCCCGCACCTCTTCGACCAGTCCGGGGCCCACGCGGTGCAGCAACTGGGGCCACTGCTGCTTGAGCTCGACGAAGGCGTGCGGCTTGCCCGCCACGGTCTCGAACACCAGGTCGTCGAGCGTTTCCAACAACTCGATGGCGTCGCCGCAATGCTCGGCCAACACCACCGACGGATCGGTCGACACCTCGGCCAAGTCGAGCACCGCCGAACCCGTTTCTGCTCCGAAGCCGCCATGCGCTCGATGCGGGCGATCAAAGTTAGCGGAAGGATTCCCCGGCGTGTCGTCGATTCCATCGCCACCATGCGCGTTGAGCAGTGTTTGGGCCCACATGTCGAGTTGAGCAAGCCGCAAGGTTTCGGGCAGCGAGGCGTAATCGTTGGCCAAGGCTTCAAGCTGATCCCCCTTGAGTCGCCGCGCGACCCAGGCGGTCCAACCATGAAACACGCTGGCCGGGCGACCATCGAGCAGATCGACCCAGGCGACGTCCCCTTGCCGTTCGACCCGTTGCCGCTCGGCCGCGTCGGACGACACGGCGAAGACGCGGAACGGTCGATGGGGCGAGAATTTGAGCCCCGTGGTGAACGAGAGTTCGTGACGCACTTGCGGCGGCAACAATTGCCACACCGCCTCGAACAGCCCTGCCGCGTCTCCTGCAAGCCGCGTGGCGACCGCCGAGTGACACACCACCGCGTCGAGCGCGCTCAAGACCGGGTCGACCCCGTAACGCAGCAGCGCGGCATGCACGTAACTCGCGTCGAACTCACGGGCCGAGCCCTGAATTTGTAGTTGCGGCAACTCGCCGGGCAGGTGCTGCCAGCCGCGCGCGGCGCTGGATGCCTCGAACGCTCGCCAGAGCGCGAAGGGGTTATAGCCAAACTGCGCGAGCACCTCGGTCGAAACCACAATGCCGCGCGTGTATGTGTCGCGGCCATCGCTGGTCAAATCGCTCAGATCGTGCCGCGACTGAGTCAGGCAATGCGAGCCGCTGGGGAGCGGAAAGCAATTCAAACTCGTCACCGTGCCGTGCGGATCAAGCAATGCGTCGCGCTGCGGACCCCAGCTTTGCAACGCCGCCGCGTCGTTCGGCAACACGCCGATACTCTGACCGGTCAGGCGATAAGCGCGCGTGCGGGCATGTTCCGTGGCGGCAAAAATGACTTGATCGACGAGCATCACGGTTACCTCTCCGAGGTGTTGGGGTCGGGTGTGCGGCCCGGGGACGTGCGGCCGCGGGATTTTGTGTTCTTGCGGGGCGTGAGGGTCGCTTCGCTGTGCAGCGCGTTCAACTGATTCAACAGCGCGTCGACGTCGTGCAACTCGACGCTCGGCCGTTGCTGCGCCGCGGTCTGCAACCGCAATTGGCTCTCGACCGCCAGACGTAGCTGTTGCCACTCGCTTGCCCAGAGGCTTCGCTCTTGCTCGAACTGCTGCCGTTCGGCGATGCGTTGCTGCTGGACCTCGGCCAACTCGCTGCGCGCGGCGGCCAAAGCCTGTTGCAGCCGCTCGTTCGTGTCGCGATCGAGGGCAAAATGTCCCTTGGCATGCGCCAGGCGCTGCTGCATGCGCAAGGCTTGTTGGCGTGCGTCGGCCAACTCGCGCCGAACGTCGTTCAGTTCAGCCAACATCGGAGCGACACGCACAAGCTGTTCGTAGGCGGCCGCCAGTTGCCGCTCGAGCTTCTGTCGCTGCTGTTCGCTCGCGGCCCAGGCCGCGGCGTGCTCGCGCGAGTCGGGAGACTTGTGCTTGGCCGATGTCGTGCCGCCGTCGCGGGGCGCTAGTTGCCGGGCCTCGGCAAGTTGCCGCGCCTCGGTCTGCACCTGCTGTAGATTGAGCATCGCGACGCACCGCAACTCGTCGAGCCGGTTCCACTGGAGCTGGATCGCCTCGCGGTCGGTTTCGAGTGCCTCGGTCTGCTGCTGCAAACGCGCTTCGACCTCGAGCAACTCGCCGCGCCAAGCGTCGAAATAGTCACACTGCCGCAACACAAACGCTTCGTTGAGCTCGATGCCGCCGCGCCACTCGGCGAGCGCTTCGCGCAACGCGTCCCAACTCGGCACAGGCAGTGAATCGTGCGACACAGTCAATCCAACTCCAGGCGACATGCCTTCTGCTCAATCTGCGAACGCCTCAGAAACCCGTTCCTACGTTGTATCTTCGACCCGAATGCAGCCCCCGCTTAGCTCGATCTCACGCGGGGCGTTGTAGCCGGCAAGGGCTGTACGACACCCCGATCGATCGTGGCCACGCCAAACGCGCTCGGTGGGGCATGCCCAACAACTGGGGCTCAGCGACCGATCGAGCGGGAAGGACCGTAGGAAACCTAGGTTGGGGGGAGCCTCTCGGCAAACGAACCGCACGCTCGATCTTGGAGAAATTAAGCCCAGCGAGTCGAGAACCCCCTCCACTGACGGGCTGGGAGAGCAGCTAAGCTGCGGCCTATAATCGGACTGAACGGAGTTTACCGCCACAACCGTTGTGGCCCTGGTTCAAGTTTCTGTACGAGGGGGAAACCCATGTTGTTCAAGTTTGCGTTGGGAGGCCTACTGCTGTTGGCCGCCACGGTCGTCGAGGCTGGGCCCTTCAGCCGCGGCGCTGTCGAAGCACTGGAAGCCGCGACCGATCAGGCGATGCCTCCCGTCTACTATTTGGTCTCGCAGCCCAAGGGACCCACCATTGCGGCTCCGTCGGGAGACACGGCCGTGGTGGCGAGCGAGGAAGCGACCCCGGTGGTCGCGTCGGATCTGTGTATCCGCTACCACCATTTCGGCCGCAAGGTGGTCGATCCGTGCTGCAAGCCTTACGAGACCCGTTGGGTCTGCGTGAAGCACCCTTGCACGTGCTGCGACGTGTTGATTCCGGTCTGCTTGCCGGCCTGCATTCCGGACTGCCCAACGGTTCACTGTCGCGGGGCGATTTTAGCCACCGGCGTGGTGAGCTTCGACTACGGCTACGGCATCAAGGTCAACGTCCGCATTCAGCGCAATGGCGACTTGGTTGTGAACTACTTCGGTGCGTAAGGCGTCGAGTGGTTAGAAGTTGACTGTCCATTGAAACGCGACGGGAGTTGCCGCACGGTGCTCCCGCCGCGTTTTTTGTTGCGCGCAAGAATATCTCGTGAAGCCGCTGGCGCGATTGAGGGGTGTCATCCAGTTAGCCGCGCTCACGCAGCGGAGCGCGTGAGCGCGGCGAACGAACCATAAAATGCACCACTTTCATTCCCGTTACCGGCGCAGCTCGGCGTCGGCCAGCCGCGTCGTGGCGTCGTCGTCATGGTCCCAGAGTTCGCTCAAGTTGCGGCGAATCCGCCGACCGGCCGTGAGCAAATAGTACCGCCCGCGCTTGAGCGCGTGCAGCTTCTCGGCCTCGTCGGCGTGCGGGTCGCGGACGAGCAAGTCGAGCCGGTTGAGCACGCAACTCGACACGTACAATTCCGTGGCCGAGTCGGCGATCCGCCCTTGCAAATACTGTTTTTCGAGCACCGCCTGTTGATGATTGCGGAGCACGGCCTCGACCTCGCCGCCGAATTGGCCGATGAGCTTGGCCAGCTTCAGCGCGTCGTCTTGCAACTCGGTCGAGCGCACCACAACGCTGGGCGAGGTAACGAGCGAACTCAGCTTGCGCGAAGCGAAATGGAACAGTCGGCCGTAGCCGCTCAGTGGGTTCTTGATCGCTTCGAGCACCCCCTGCAATTCGAGTCCCACATCGCGCATGCCCACGAGCGCGATAAACGCGCGGAGCACGTCGTTGGCCCCTTCGCCGATCATATTGATCCGCGCGTCGCGCATCATCCGCTCGAACGGTTCGTCGTTGAAGTACGCTTTGCCGCCGTAGATTTGGAACGTGTCGTTGATGATCGTCCACAGCACGTCGGTCGCAAACACCTTGAGCATGGCCGTCTCGAGCATGTAATCGTCTTCGCCCGAGTCGATCAACGCGGCGGTCTGATACGTGGCCGACTCCATCGCAAACGCTCCGGCGCTCATGTAGGCCAGCTTTTGCTTGACCATCTCGAACGAGCCGAGGGTCTGGCCGAACTGCTTGCGGGTGTTGGCGTGTTGCACGGCCCGGGCGAGACAGTACTTGGCCGCGCCGGTGCAGCTGGCGCCGAACGTCGTGCGGCCGAAGTCGAGCACCGTGAGGGCCACCTTCAGCCCGCGGCCGAGTTGACCGAGGATATTCTCGCGGGGGACGAACATATCGTGAAACGCGAGCCGGGCGGTGGCGCTGCCGCGCACGCCGCACTTGGCCATCCGCTGCTCGATGACCTCGAAACCCGGCATGTCGGGCGTCACAATGAACGCCGTGACTTTGGTCTCCGACTGGCCGATCACCGGCGTGCGGGCCATCACCGTGAGCACTTGAGCAATGCCGCCATTGGTGATCCACCGCTTTTGACCATTGAGCACGTAGCCTCGCCCGTCGGCGGTAGGCACGGCCTGGGTTTGCACGTTCGCGGCGTCGCTGCCCGCCTCCGGCTCGGTCAGCGCAAAGGCGCTGATCCACTCGCCGCTGGCCAGCTTGGGCAACCACCGCGCCTGCTGGGCGTCGGTGCCGAAGAGCACCAACGAGCGCGGGCCGATCGAGTGATGCGCGTTGACAAACAACGCCGTGCTGGCACAGTGGCCACCAAGTATTTCAAGCAGTCGGCAGTACTGGGTCTGCGACAGTTCGAGTCCGCCGACGCGCTTGGGCAGACACGCGCCGAGCACGCCGAGCTTGCCCAGCCCGTGAACGACATCGTCGCCGATGAGTGCCTCGCGATCGATCTTCACGGGGTCGATGTGCTCGCGACAATACTGCCGCAGCTCGACCTCGCGCGCGTGCAGTGACGTGTCGTGCGACAGGTCGGGATAGGGCAACAGCCGCGGAGCAAGCCAGTGGCCAAAGTACAGTCCCTTGGCAAAGCCCACGCGATCAAGCGACGAGCCGAGCATTTCCTCGGCGGCCGCGCGTTGCTTGTCGATCTCGGCTTGGTTCATGGCGCGCTCCGATACATGGGCGGGGGATTGCTCACATCATGCGGGCCACCCGAGCCCGGCGGCAATGCTCCCTGCGGGGGAGCAAGCGTTGGGACAGGCAACGGGTTCTGCTGCGGCGACGCCGCGGAGGGCACGCTCAAAGGCATCGCCGCGACCTGCGCCGCCATGAGCTCGCGCCGATCGGTGACCGGATCGGGGTAGAGCCGCCAGCGCTCGCCATCGGGCAGTGGCGTGCAGGTCGTCCCCACCAGTCCACACTTGGGGCACGTACACTCGGTGATCGAGACATAGTGCGGTTTCGACACAACCTTGGGGGTCCGCACCAACTGCACCACGGTCACCGGCTTGCCCAAGGTCGGAAACCACCTGGGAACCAAACAGGGGGCGTGCGTCACCGGATCGGTGTGGGTCGTCGTGCCGAAGGGGCGACTCGGCCCGGGCAAGCACGCCGGCGCGGCTTCGAGATTGTGGCACCAACTCAAGTGCTGCGCCTCACGACACTCGACGCGCGTCGTCACCCGCGGCGGCTGCGTGCAAGCACAACGGCGACACACGAGCTCGTTCCCCTCGCTCCACGCCACACCGCTGAGCCACACCGCGACGATGAGCAAACCGCGATTGAGCACGGCAAACCGTCCTTCTGACCCCAGGGGTCAGCGTTACGCGCCTACGAATCGAGCGACCACTCCTACTCATCGAACGTGGATAATCGCCAAGTTCGCTAGAATCGTCACGCGCGCCAAGCATCCCGCAGGTCCCCCAGTCTACGGACCGCCATGCGATGAAAGCGTGTGAGCGTCACATCTTGAGGGTGGCTGGCGTTTTGCGCCACCAAAACACCAGCCACCCTGCCGCCCCGAGTGGGACCAATTCAATGGCTTCGATGCGACCGGAGCGGCGTATTGGCCGATGAAGGGCATTTTATTGCGGGCTCCCGATGAGCCGGTTAGGCTATGAATCCCTCGACCCTCTCGCACTCGAACCCCCGGAGTTGACTGTGAAACATTCTGCTAGCACGCGGCGGACATTCTTGAAAACCTCGGCGGCCGTGGCGGCCTCAGGCACCGCGATCCCCTATTTCTCCTGGACACAAGCAGCCTTTGCCAACAATGACAAGAACGATCGGCCACAGATCGGTTGCATTGGTGTCGGCAGCATGGGCAGCGGCGATGCCAAGGGGCATGCCAAGTTCGGCGACATTGTCGCCGTGTGCGATGTCGACTCGCGCCGCACCGCCAAGGCCCGCGAAGATTCGACGATCGGCAAAGGCAAGGCCGACGAGTACAACGACTACCGCAAGGTGCTCGATCGCAAAGACATCGACGTGGTGAGCATCGTCACCCCGGACCACTGGCACACCAAGATCGCGATCGAAGCGCTGCAAGCCGGCAAGCATGTGTTCTGCCAGAAGCCGCTGACGCTCACGATCGAAGAGAGCCAACTTGTTCGCAATGCCTGCCAGAAATACTCGAACAAGGTGTTCTTCATCGGCACGCAGCAGCGCAGCGATCGCGATCGCTTCCTCCGTGCGGTCAACATCGTGCAGAAAGGCCTGCTCGGCGACATTCAGAAAATCACCGTCGGCATCAACGGCTCGCCGACCGGTGGCCCGTTCACGGCGGTCGAGCCGCCCAAGGAACTCGATTGGAACTTCTGGCTGGGCCAGGCACCAAAAGTTCCCTACATGGAGAAGCGCTGTCACTACGAGTTCCGTTGGTGGTACGAGTACTCGGGCGGCAAGTTCACGGACTGGGGCGCACACCATGTCGATATCGCCAGTTGGGCCATCGGCCAGGATCAGCCCGGCACGGGCCCGATCGAAATCGACGGCACCGACGCCAAGCACCCGGTCGAGTTCAAGGACGGGTTCCCAACCGCCGACAACTTCTACAACACGTCGCATGACTTTGCCGTGCTGTGCAAGTTTGCCAGCGGCATCGAGATGAACGTCACGAGCCGCGGCGACAATGGCATTTTGTTCGAGGGGACCAAGGGACGCATGTTCGTCAATCGCGGCAAGATCACCGGCTTGCCGATCGACGAGAAGTGGGACGACGGCAAGTTCGGCGACGCCGAGCTGACGAAGCTCTACAAAGGCAAGCCCCACGAAGGTCACAAGGACAACTTCTTCCGCTGCGTCCGCGAGGGTGGCCTGCCCGTCTCCGATGTGTACAGCCACACGCAGATCATGCACACCTGCCACCTGGCGGCCATTGCCGCCCGATTGGGTCGCAAGCTCAAGTGGAATCCCAAGACCGAGACGATCGCCGACGACGCGTTGGCCAGCTCGATGCTCGGCCGCAAGCAGCGCGCCGGCTTCGAGATTCCGAAGGTCTAAGCGCTTTCGGTTCTCGTTTTTCGGCTGAAAGTTTAGCCCCCGGCGCGAGTGACGTTTCGGTCACTCATGTCCGGGGGCTTTTTCCATGCGCCCCTGGGTGCCCTGCGCGGCCATTCACCCGTTGTGCGTGATCGAAAAGCCCAGCCACCTGATACGAGTCCAACGCCTTTGACGTTCACTCGGCGATCAAGATGAACGGGCCTACACCGGGGATCGGGGGTTCGATCGCTGCCGGGGGGAGCTGAACTCGCCGCCAAACGCGCCAGCCCTGCCCAGCGGTTCCCCTTGACTCATGGGTCGTGCCAGAGGTACCCGACGCTGCGGTGAGCAAGTAGAATAGGCACGTCGTCCCCACCGCTACGCCCACCCATTTCTCCCTTCAATCGATCATACGCTCATGAAATTGCCGGAACTGTCGCTGCGCCGACTCGACTGGGTTGGCTCATGGATCGTGGCCCTGAGCATGGCCTGGAATGTTGCCCTCGCGGCCGAGGAGTCGAGCAAGCGCGTTGAGAAATCGGCCGCCGCCTCGGCCCCGTATGGCTTGAGCGAGCGGACCTATTGGACCACGTCGCAGTTTCGGGGTCGGCCCGAGCCGCCGCCGCCGTACCGCGTGCAACGCGCGTTCAGCAAATTAAACTTCAATCACCCGACCGTCATCACTAACGCGCCCGGGACCGAGCGGCTGTTCGTCGGCGAGCAAGGGGGCAAAGTCTACTCGATCCCCAACGACCCCGGCGTGGCCGCGCCGGACTTGTTTCTCGACACGCACCAGTTGGTCAAGCACGTCAACGCGACACAAGGCGTGTCGTTGAGCCCCGAGGCGTTTTATGGCCTGACGTTCGATCCGAACTTTATCGAGAACCGTTATTGCTACGTCTGCTATGTGGTGCGCAACAACAAAGGGAGCGGCGGCGCGTATGCCGAAGGGACGCGCGTGACCCGGCTGACCGTGAGCCGCACCGAGCCACCCGTGTGCGACGTGGCCAGCGAGCAGTTGATCATCGCTTGGCTGCAAGGGGGCCACAACGGCGGCTGCCTCAAGTTCGGTCCCGACGGGTGTCTGTACATCTCATCGGGCGATGGCAGCCCGGTGTTCCCGCCCGACGGCTTGAACTCGGGCCAGAACATGTCGTCGCTGCTCTCGAAGGTGCTGCGGATCGACGTGCGGAACTCACACAGCGGCCGCCCTTATACGATCCCCAGCGACAATCCCTTCGTCAGCACACCGGGCGTGCGCGGCGAGACCTGGGCCTACGGACTACGCAACCCGTGGAAAATGAGCTTCGACCGCAAGTCGGGCGAACTCTGGCTGGGTGATGTCGGCTGGGAATTGTGGGAGTTGGTCTACCGTGTCCGGCCCGGCGACAATTACGGCTGGAGCCTGGTCGAAGGGCGACAGCCGGTGCACGTCGAGCGTCAGCGCGGCCCGACGCCGATTGTGCCGCCGACGATTGAAATTCCGCACACCGAAGGAGCCTCGATCACCGGCGGGTTCGTCTATCGAGGCAAAAAGTTTCCCGAACTCTATGGCCAATACGTGTTCGGCGACTGGGAGACCCGTCGCGTCTGGGGCGTGAACGTCGACGGCCCGCAACTCGGCGAGCGCAAAGAGATTGTCGAGCCGGTCGTGCGGATTGTCGATTTTGCCGAAGACAACTCGGGCGAACTCTACCTGCTCGACTACGATGACGGCACGGTCTTCACGCTCGTGCCGAACGACGCCAAGCCAAGCGACACCCCCTTTCCTCGCAAGTTGAGCGAGACCGGCATTTTTAGCTCCGTGGCCGAGCATCGTGTCGCGCCGGGCGTGGTGCCGTTCTCGATCCAAAGCGAGCAATGGGCCGACCACGCGCTCTCCGAGCGGTTCGTGGCCGTCCCCGGCCGAGAGAGCATCAAGCTGCACGGCAAAACGCGCCAACTGCCAGGCACCATGTTCAGCCGGATCATGGATTTCCCGCTCGACTCGCTGCTGATCAAAACCCTCGCGCTCGAGATGCAGCATGGCGACCCAGCGAGTCGGCGACGGATCGAGACCCAGGTGCTGCACTTTGACGGCCGCGAGTGGCAAGGCTACAGCTACGAATGGAACGACGCTCAGACCGACGCCACGCTCGTCGAGCGGACCGGCAAGCGCCGGCAACTCACGGTCGACGACCCGCACGCGCCCGGGGGCAAACGCGAGCAAAGCTGGTGGTTCCCGTCGCGCATGGAGTGCATCCGCTGTCATAATCCTTGGACCGAGTACACACTCGCGTTCACCGTGCCGCAATTGAACCGAGCGCATGACTATCCGCAGGCGCGCGACAATCAGCTCCGCACCCTGCGGCACATCGGGTTGTTCGAACCGCCGGTCGAACCGCGCGACCCACTCGACCCGTACAAGCACGCCGAGCCGGCCAAGTCACCCGAGTTGCTGCCGCGTTACGCCGATCCGTTCGACACGAGCGTCGACATCAATGCCCGGGCCCGATCGTATCTGCACGTCAACTGCGCGCACTGCCACCGCTTCAATGGCGGCGGGTCGTCGCACATTTATCTGTCGCACGAGCTCTCGCTCAAGGACACGAAGTCGCTCGCTCTGCGTCCCACGCAAGGTACGTTTGGCATTCACGACGCGCAACTGCTCGCGCCGGGCGATCCCTACCGCTCGGTGTTGTACTACCGGCTGGCCAAGATCGGGCCCGGTCACATGCCCCACATCGGAGCCAAGCTCATCGACGAACGGGGCGTCAAGCTGGTCCACGACTGGATCCAGCAATTGCCCACGCGGTACGAAGATGCCAGCCAACTCGAACACCTTGCGACGCTTGATGAGCCCAGCGCGCTGGAGCGCGAGGCGGAAGAAGCCCCCCGCGCGCGATGGTTGATTGCCCTGCGACAAGCCCAGCAGGCGAAGCGCGCGCTGCCCAACGACGACGACCTGGCCCACGCCGCAAAGCAGGCCGCCGAACAAGCGGCTCAGCGGGCCCAGTCGCGCCGCGAGGAACGCCCACGCATCATCGGCGAGTTCCTGGCGACACCGATTCGCGCCGCGATGCTGGCCTCCGCGCTGCGAGAAAACCGCTTGCCAGCGGCAACTCAGCGCGAGGCCATCGAGCTGGCCATGAAAGTCAGCGACGCCGCGATTCGCGACCTGTTCGAGTCGTTTGTGCCCGACGAGCAACGCACCAAACGGATCGGCGAGTCGTTCCGCGGCGACGAGTTGCTCGCGCTCAAGGGGGACGCCGAACAGGGCCGCCGGTTGTTCCACGAGTCGAACACCGTGCAATGCCGCAACTGCCATCGCATCCGCGGCCAAGGCATCGAGCTGGGGCCCGAATTGACCCAGATCGGCAAGAAACTCGACCGCGCCAAGCTGCTCGAAAGCATCACGCAACCCTCGCTCAATATCGAGCCCAAGTACGCGCTGTGGCTCGTCGAGACCAAGTCGGGACTCGTGCTCAGCGGCTTGCTCGTCTCCAAAGATGAGCAGGCGATTGTGCTCCGGGACGCTCAAAACAAGGAGCACCGCGTCGCGGCCGCCGAGGTCGAAGGCCTGTACCCGCAACGCAAGTCGTTCATGCCCGAGTTGCTGCTCCGCGACTTCACGCCGCAGCAAGTGGCCGACCTGCTCGCCTACCTGTCGACGCTCAAATAGTCCGCCCGTCGTCAGGGCGCGCGAGACTCTTCGACCGTGATCGAGCCATTGATGCCCATGATCCGCAGCTCGATCCGTTCGTCGAGTTCGTCGCGCAACACGACGCGCGCGGTCGACGTACTGCCGTCAGGGAAAAAACGGATCGCCTGATGGTCGACCTCGAGCGCGTCGAGCGGAGAGCGAGCGAATGTCGGACGCAGCGATGCATGCATCGCCACGAAGCTCAGGTTGTCGGCCAGACGTCCTTGAATGCTGGTCGACCGATCGTTGGCGTGCAACGTGCTCAACGTGACACGGTCGCCAGGGCGGACGCAATGAACCGTATAGTCGCCGCTCCCCGCTTGGTAATCGAACTGCCAGATCGATCCGGTCGTCATGGCGTGTTGCCGGGCTCGATACCAAAGCGAGCGTAGTTCGTGGGCCCCGCTGCGCAAAGTTTGCGTGACCGGAGCTTCGTCGAACGCGGGACGCACGATCAGCACGGCCGACACCAGCATGCCCAACACCAAGAGCCCTTCGAGCCACAGTCGGGCCCGAGCACGCGGCGCAGCAGACACAGGCCGCGCCGGCGGTCGTGTCGAGCGGCGCACGACCGCGGCGTTTGCGCCGCGACGACCGAGTTGGCGTACCGACTCTAGCGTGGGATGGATCTTCATGATCGCCCTGCAAACCGTGGCTGCAACAAGCGGCGTGGCCCAATAACCCCCGCATCGTACCGTGAGCCGAGGGGATTACCAGCCAAGCACCCCATTCAGGGTGTACGTGGTCGATCGTGTCACCCCAGGCCGGTGATACGGTCGTCGAAAAAATCCAAGAGCGTCTAACAAAATGGCAGCAGCGAGGGGGACAGGCCCATTTTTCTCGGCGGCCCTCGAAAAATCGGGTCAGTCCCCAGCCATTTTGTTAGACGCTCTAAACCAAGCCCCAACGCTTGCGCAGAAACCATTCGCCGCTCAGCAGCGCAATCAGCACGCTGAAGAATGGCCAGGTGTCCCACAGTGTCCGCTTGTCCTCGATGGTCACTTCCCACTGCCGGAGCGAATCGCGGATTTCATCGAGCAGTTCGCCCAGTTGTTCCGGGGCCACGAGTTTGCCGCCGGTCATTTTGGCCAGGGCGTCGAGCGTGCCGCGATCGGCGGCCGGGTTTTCGAGTTCCAAGTCCTGGTCGTAAATCAAGAACCTAGCCTGTGCCACCCCCAGGGGCGTGGTGCCGCGCGTCGCCGACACGCGAATCGTATAGTCGCCGCTTGTGAGCGATTCGAGGAACACGCCTCGCTGCTGTTCATTCTGTCGTTGCACGCGACCGCTCAGCTTGCGACCGTCGGGAGTCACGACCTCGATGGCAAAGGTGGCGTCGGTGATCGGGTCCCCCTCGGGAGCCTGCGCCCCCAGATCGAACTCGACCCGCGCGCCAGGCGAGAACCGCCGCTGATCGAGCGAAATCCACACCCGTCCCTCGTGCGACTGGTCTTTCCGCGCCAGCCACAAGATCACCTGCCGCCAAAAACGCCGGTGCGGGTCGACGTAGCCGGCCATGGGCCAATGCCAGGTCGAGTCTCCCGCAAAGGCCAACACGCGCCCCAGCCCATAATCCTTGGCCACCAACAACGGGTCCCCCTGCTCGCTCTCCAGCAACGCGAGTGCGCCGGGCTTTAATGACTTGAACCGATTCGCGCCGTCGAGCGGCGGGAGCCGCGACCACATGGCGGCCGGATCGGCTTTGCTCTCCAGACGGAGAAAGCCTTGCAACTCGCCCACGCGGGTCGGCGTCAAGCGCGTCGGCACGGTCAGATGCACGTCGCGGCGAATCGGCTCGTCGAAGTTCTGCCGCTCGAGCGGGTCCATCGCGACCGGCACGAGCGGCGCGAGCGGCGAGGGCGCGTAGCCGCCAGGGCCATAGCTGTGCAAGCCGCCGAGCAGCATCAGCCCCGCGCCCCGTTCGACCATCGCGGCCAAGGCCTGCATTTCCTCGCTGGTGAACGCACGCGCATCCAGGTCGCCGAGCAGGATCACGTTGTATTTGCCCGGCTGCAATCGTTCGAGCAGATCGCTGGGACGCGTCGACTTGTTACGCGGATCAATTCTCACGTAGTCGACGCGAATGTCGGGCGAATAATCGAGTGCCCGGCGGAGAAATTTCTGTTCCACTCGGGCAACCCCTTCCAGGTAGAGCACGTTCAGGCCGCCGGCGCGCACCGTGATGAATGTGCTCATCTGATTGTTGGTCGTAACCAACTCGCCGTCTTGCGGTGGGGCGAGCAACGTGACCTTGAACTCCCCCGGCGTGTCGGGCGTAAGTTCAAAATGCAGCGGCACGCGCTGTCCCTCGACCGTGGGTTGGAGCTGCTGCGCGTCGACCACCTCCATCTTGCCGGGGGTCTTCTCGAACAACAGTTGCACGCCCAGCTTTTGGTTCATCAAGCCGTCGAACCGCCCTTGGGCATCGATCGCCAGGCGATTTTTGACGAACACCTCGCTGTCGCTCCGCAGTTGCTCGATGGCCACGTCGCGCGTTTGTCCCAACGAGCGGTCTTGTCCCAACGGGACCGCAAAAAACCGATAGCCCATGTCGGCCAGGCGGCGAGCCGCGATCTGCGGGGCAATGTCGCGGGGCGGTCGAGCTTGCTGCGCTCCGTCCCCCACGAGCACAATGCCCGCCAAGCGTTGACCCGCCTCGCGGCGGAGCACGTCTTCGAGCACCGCGCCGATCGCCGTCTGCTCGCCGCGCGGCGGCTCGTCCCACTGCGGCTGTTCGTCGAGCGCGAGCGGAGTGGCCTCGTCGGCGAACGTAAACAGCTTGACCTGCATGTCCTGCGACAGGGCTCGGAGTCGCGGCCAGGCGTCTTGCATCGCGACCTGCATGGCCTCGTAGCGCGACCGTTTGCCCGCCGTGTCGGCCACCTGCATGCTCCGCGAGCTGTCGAGCAACATGACCAGCGTCGAGGGCTGTTTCATGATGCGCGAATAAACCAACGCGGGGCGGAGCATCGCCAGGGCCACGAGCGCGATGATCGCCAGCCGCAGCGCAACGAGCGTGACCCGGCGACCGCGCGTGATCTTGTCGCGCAGCGGACCGAACCACAACAAGACGAGCAAGACACCGATCATGAGCGCGACCAGCGTGTAACTGCCCACCGGATTCCACGACAGGTTCGTCACGGCTCACCCCTGTCGATAAAATCGGTTAGCGAGCACATGTTCGCAGCCCAGCACGATGGCCACGACGCCGATCAGCAGCCCGAACAACTCGTGTCCCACGCGCTGCGTGCTCACGTCGCGCTCAATTTGCTCGCGGGTCGTGGCGACGCGCACCTTCAGGGGGCCGAAATAGGCCTTGAGCTCGTCCGGGGATACACGGTCGAGGCGGGTCGCATCGGTCGGCAAATTCACCGAGAACCCGCGACGCACGCCCCCCTGCGCGCCGCCGGCTTCGAGGCGATAGTTGCCCACCTGCGCGGTCGTCGACTCGATGATGCTCGTCTGCTGCGGCGGCAAATTGCGGCGCAGGCTGTCGCCCCGCGGCGTGAATAAATTGTACGAACTCGGTCGTTGCCCCGGCTCCAATCGCAACACGGCGGTCTGTGCGGGCAGGTAGTTCAACTGCTCGTCGCGGCTCCCCACCAAGTACAAGGTCAACTCGTTGGCCAACATCACAAACGGCCAAGGCTCAAGTCCGCTCGGGAGTAAGTTCCAGCGGTCCCGGTCGCGCTGCTGCGGGGGCTCGCTGAGCGGCGTCGTCATGACCAACGATCGGCCTTGTCCCACGGTCCGCTCGATGATCGCCGGTTTGTCGTTGCTGTACGCGCAGGCCACGTCGCTGCCCGAGGTCAACTCGGCAAAGCGCCAATAGCGATACACGGGAAAGTCTTCCCAGGGAACCGTGCCCCGCAAGGGACGGAACTTGCTCAGCAAAGGGTGTGGGCGATCGTCGGTCTGCACATGCACGTCTCCCTGCGGGAAGCGGGCGATCGCGTCGAGCGGGCCGGGCAGCAACTCCTGGGCCGACGGTTGATTGAAACTCTCGCGCTGCGTGGCGTTCTCCCCCAGGCACACGGCCACGCCGCCGCCAGCGAGCGCGAAGGTCGTGAGCCTGTTCCACACATCGTTGGCCAGGGGCGGTGGGTCGAGCAGCACGACCGCGGCAAACTCGTCGAGCGGCTGCGCGGCAAGCTCGGCAAACTCGACGACTTGGCAATCGAACCGGGCCTGCCCGTTCTGACGGAACAGTGCCGGAGCCACGGCCTGCGTGTAAAAATACGCTTGCCGCTCGGCAGGCGCGGGGGCGGCGACCAAGACGCGCCAGGCCTGCCGCACCTCGATCGTGAAGTACCGCTCATTGTCGGCCGACAGACCGTCTCCACCGGCGATGCGAACGACCCCCTGCTGCATGCCTGGTTCCAAGGCGCCGATCTTGAGCTCGACGACTTGCGCGCTGTTGGGGCCCACGTCGACCGTTTCGACGGCCCGCTTTTCCAGCGGCGGCGGGTCAGCGCCCTGCACCGCGGCGCGTCCCAGGATGAACGATTCGATCGTCTTGCGCCCCGCCACCCCAACGCTCGACACATCGACCGCGACGCTCAACGGGCTGTTGCGCGAGAGCACCTGTCCCGAGAGACGCAGCTCGCCGAGCGAAAAATTCTGCGGCTCGGTCACCCCCACGTCGATCACGTAGATGCCGATGCTCGACAAATCGGCGCGGAGCCGCTCGACGACGGCCTGCGTGTCGGCGGGCCAACTGGCTCGGCTCAGATCGGTAAACACATACAGCTCGCGTCGCAAGGCGCTTGAGCGGAGCAACTCGACCGCGGCGCTCAGCAGTTGGGCGACGCTCCGCGCCGTGGCGCTGCTCTCGAGCCGCGAGATACGCTGCCGCGCCGCGCCCAGGTCGACCTGAAACACCGCCTCGCTCGTGTCGCCGTCGACAATGCTCACTTGACTGTCCGAGGGGAGTTGCCCCAGCAGCCAGGCCGACATCTCCTGCGCTGCTTCGAGCCGCGTGAGGTTGTCGTGCCGGTATAGCATGTGCGGCATGGTGTCGATGATCAGCGCCGCGGCCACGGGCGATTCACGATCGGCGAAGAGCGCCAGCGACGCGCCTGGGCCTGTCTGCATGCTCGGCCGCGCCAGCGCGAGCGCGAGCAGGGCGATGGCCGCCATGCGCAACAGCAACAACAGCCAGTGTCGCAGCCGCATCGTGCGGCGGTTCAGCTCTTGTGCTCGGCGGACAAATCGCAGCGCGGGGAACTCAAGCTGCCGCGGGCGCTGTCGCATGATCAGATGCAACAGCACCGGGACACTGACGAAGCCCGCCCCTAGCAGCAAACTCGGATTCAGAAATTCCATCACGATAACGATCCAGCCGGCCGTGCCATGTCTCGCTCCTCACATCGAGCGGAGAAGGGGACAGTCCCATTTTTCTCGAAGGCACTCGAAAAATCGGGACAGTCCCCTGTCGTGTGTCATGCTCTCGCTCCGCGTGTAGTGTACCGGAGCGAGTCAAATCGGAACATTCAGACCGACGCGGCGAGGCCGAAGAGTAGCCGGGCGTTGAGCGTGGTTTGGGCTGCGAGTTCAGCGAGCGAGACGCCGCGCACCTGGGCCAAGCACTCGGCGGTATAGACAACATGGGCGGGCTCGTTTCGCCGGCCTCGCACAGCCTCGGGGGCTAGATAAGGGCTATCGGTCTCGATGAGCAGGCGATCGGCACGCACCGCCGCGGCGACCTGCCGCAGTTCGTCGTTCTTCTTGTACGACACCATCCCGGCAAAGCTGATGTGCATTCCCAACTCGATGCACTCGGCCGCCGTGTCGAGCGAGCCGGTGAACGAGTGCATCACGCCGCGGAGCGGTCCGCGTCGCCGTGCCTCGCGGAGCATGTCGAGCACTTCGGCGTCGCTTTGGCGGGTGTGAACGATGAACGGTAACTCGATTTGCTGGGAGAGCCGCAAATGGCGATCGAAATAATCTTGCTGCACGGTGAGCGGGCTGTCGTTCCAGTAGCGGTCCAAGCCGGTCTCGCCGATCGCGACGACGCGCGGCGAGCGCGCCAACGCGACGATCCGCTCCCAATCGCCTGGCTCGACTTGGGCCGTGTAGTTCGGTTGAATGCCGACCGCGGCGTACAATCGATCGTACTGCGCGGCGAGTTCCACGCAGCGCGCGCTGCTCGCGACGGTGACGCCGATCGTGACCGCCGCGACGACCCCCGCCGCTGCGGCACGCGCCAGCACCTCGTCTCGATCGGCGTCGAAGTCGTCTTGAGCGAGGTGGCAGTGGGTGTCGAAGAGAGGGATGAGGAGTGAGGGATGAGGGATGAGAGGTTCTCGGTTTTCGGTTTTCAGTTCTCGGTTGGGTACGGACATGAGATCAACGCGCGGAGTGAGCGCGTGCTACCAACCTTGAACTGAAAACAGAAAACCGAAAACAGAAAACTATTTTTCTTACAGCGAGGGCTGAGCGGCCAACTCTTGGAACGCTTCGAGATGTGCCCGGGCCGAGCCAAGCGCCTCCTGCACGAGCTCGCGGGCCGAGCGGTCGGCTCCCAACTCGTCGATCAGCGGTTCGATGCGCTGGATGTCGAAGCGTTGCCAGCGGATCAGGTCGCGGAGCATAAAGTCGAGTGACAGGCCGTGCGTGTCGGTGAAGTCCATCGGGTAACCGCCGAGGTCGAAGCCGCCGCCGCGATCCTGGATCGTGGCGATGATGCGAGCCACCAACTGTCGCTGATCGGAGACGACATGCTGGAGCGTGGCCGCGGCCTTTTCGTCACCCTGATGCACCCAGGGGACCGCGTCCATCAGGTACATGGGCAGCGAGCGATAGAGAATCGCCAGCAAGCGGTTCAGCACGTCGATCGTCCGCGCGTTACTCATTGAGGTTTCTCCCACGCGGCCCTTTACCAGAACAAATGACCGGCCGCGGCGAGCGCCCAGCGATTGAGTTGATCCCACCAAATGCCCAACAGCAGCGACGGCAGCGTGACCAGGAACATGAACACGCCCGCGGGGGACCACATCGAAATGTTGACCGGCAACGGATCTTGCGGCTCGGGGTCGATGGTCATCACCTTCACAACGCCCAAGTAGTAGAACAGGCTGACGACCGTGTTCAAACCGCCGATGACGAGCAGTAGATACAAGCCGGCCGAGTTCAAGGCGTTGAACACTTGCAGCTTGGCGATAAAACCGCTGAGCGGCGGCAGGCCGAGCAGGCTGATGATGATGGTGCCCAGGCAGATGACCACGCCCGGGGCGCGGCGGATGAGCCCGGCATACGAGTCGAGCGATTCGCTGCGGGTCTCGTTGCGCACAAAGGCCACGATGGCGAACACGCCCAAGTTCATGAACAGGTAGACGCCGATGTAGAAACAGACGGCCGAGATGCACTGCTCGGCCAAGGCCGGATCGCTGCCGGCGACCGCCAAGGCAGCCGCGACGGGCATCATCATGTAGCCGGCATGGGCGATCGTCGAATAGGCCAGCAGCCGCTTGATGTTCTTCTGGCCATAGGCGGCAAGGTTGCCAAAGGTGGTGGTGATCGCGGCCAACAGGCTAATGACGCCGACCATGAAATGCCGCGCCTGGGCCAAGCCCGGGGGTGTTTCAATCGCCGCGACGGCGGGTAGCTTGGCGGAGGGTTTGTCCGCCGCGGGCTTGTCGGCCGCGAAGGAGACACTGACCACCGCAGCGTTGGAATGTGCGGTGATGTGAGCGCCCCCCGTCGGGTGCGGAAGCGAGCCGAAGCCAACGGCAACGCGGACGAGCAGCGCCAGGGCGGCCGCCTTCGAGGCCACTGAGAGAAAGGCGTTGACTTCCGCCGTGGCCCCTTCGAACACGTCCGGGCACCAGA